>JBGSYE010000102.1:0-5520 GCA_041751075.1 Chthoniobacteraceae bacterium | reverse complement strand
GGCCACGATCCCGCAGGCGATCGCGCCCACGGCGCGTCCGCCGATTGCGACCAGGCCGCGAGCCACGCGGGGCCGGCCGCTGGCATCGCAGCCAAAGGCCACATGCACCAGCGGCCAGCCCATCCAGGTCGCGGCAGTTTTCCATTCGTAACCCAGCTCCCGCGAATCGGCGTCGGAAGGACGATGCGCGCCGCAGTGCGGACAGACCGCGGCATCGGCTGGGATCGGAATCGAGCACTGTCGGCAGGGAGCATTCATGTTCGGCGGCTGGCGCCAGGCCGATGCTCCTTGTCTCCCGGCCCGGAGTCGAGGGGGCGCTCGGGCCGGGATGTGGTGGTGGTGCAGTTTTGCCGGATCAGAACACTCGCAAACGCACGAAGCCATGACCCGCGCTGCCGGCGGGCATCGAGGCTTTCACTCGCCGTTGCCGGCGGCGGTGAGCGTCACCAGGAAGGTCGTGCCGGCGCCCGGCGCCAGATCGGTCGCGCCGAGCGCGCCGAGCGCAAACTTGGACTGATGCGCGCCGTCTTTCGTGACGAGGAGCCCGCTGAGGTTCGCGTTGCCTTGATTGCGGACGGTGAAAGTGCGGCTGATGCTCGTGCCGACGGCCGCGGGCGAAAAGGTCACCGTCGAGACGCTATCGGTGAGGGGGACGCCGGGCGGTTGCTCGACGGTTATCTCCGGGCCGCTGACTTCGATGACGATCGCCCACGAGACGATGCTGCCGGAGTCGCCGCCGGCATCGTCGGTGATGAAGAGTTTCCATTGGCCGTTCACTCCGGCGGTCGCGAGGTTCAGCAGGTTCGTGCCGATCGTGCCGACGCCGCCGGGCGGGAGCGCTTCCCCTGGCGACCAATTGGCCGGACGGTAGGAGCCGGTGGCGATCGGACTGGAATCGGGAATCTTCGTGGCGGCCAGATCGTCGAAGACCAGGTCGATGGCGCTGAGGCTGGACCCGCCCCCTGCATCCGACATCAGCGCACAGACCTGGCCGTCGGGTGCGACGAGGAAGGCATCGATGTCATCGCCGTACGTGTGGGTCACGGCGTTCAGCTTCACCCGCAGGGCGGTGACGGCGCCGGTGACGCCGGAGACCTCGATGATGGAGGGATACGGCGCGGCGGTGCCGGAGTTCGGAATGGCGATGCCGTTGGTGCTGGTGAATCCCTGCTCGGCGGACACCAAACCTCGCAGCGCGATGTCGAAGGGATTTTCGTCGGCGTCATTGCTGGCCACCTGTAGTGCGGCGCTGCGCAAGCCTGGCGCCGAGGCCGAGAAGGTGACGGTGAAGGTGGTGCTCTCGCCGGGGGCAACCGCATTCATAGTGCCGCTGGATTAGGAATCCGACTGATGCGGAAATGATTTGGCTTATTTCAAAACCTCACTGCACTCCGATGAAAAGTCCCAGGCGCAACGCTTGTGGACTGCCGGTGGTCAGGGCGGTTTCGCCGGAACCGCGGCGCTCGCGCTCCGAACCACCGTTTCACTTTCCGCGCATGCGACCCACCACCGCATTGTCCCAATATTTGCCGTTCCGCGCCGTTAGTGGTGCACTCCCTCATGCGCTTCCTCCCATCACTCCTTCTCCTCGCCACCACCGCCCTCGCCGCTCCGCTCGTGGACGATCGCTTCACCAGCGCGCAGCTCCCCGGTCGCGACCTCTCGCCGGGCCGCGGCGACTGGCGATTCGCCGACGGCGTCGCGACCTGCACACAGGACGACGCGCTTTACGCGAAGAACAAGAATCACGGACCGGTCATCTGGTACCACACCGCCTTCACCGACGCCACGGTGCGCTTCGCGATCCGCGCGGAGAAGGTGAAGAGCTTTGTCTTCACGCTGAATGACGAGAAGGGCCACGTCTTCCGCTACGTGCTGAGCCCGGCGTCCCTCACGGTGCGCGCGTGGACGACTCAAGGCGCAGAGGCAAAGCCCGATGTCCTGCCGGTGAAGCGCGGCCCGAAGCTCACCGACGGCGAGTGGATTCCCGCCGAGCTGAAATTCTCCGGCACGAGCTGCACGCTGAAACTCGGTTCGGATTTCACGCAAACCTTTGAGCACCCCTTGATCGGAAAGCAGAAGACGAAGCTCGGGCTCGGGTTCGCCTTTGGCACGCTCGCGGTCCGCGACGTCTCGATCGCCGCTCCCTGAGCCATGCGCCCTCTCCCCGTCTGGCTCTGCAGCATCGGTGTGGCACTCGCGGCGGCAAAGCCGAACATGCTCATCTTTTTCGTCGATGACATGGGCTGGGCGCAGCCGGGCTGCTACGGCGGCGAGCTCGCGCCGCGGTGCGCGAGGGCGACTGGAAACTCGTGAAGGCCAGCAAGGACATGACACCGATGCTCGTGAATCTCGCCGCCGATCCGGGTGAGCAGACCGATCTCACCGCACAGCAACCGGAGAAGGCGAAGGCACTGCAAACACTCTTTGATCAATGGAACGCGACGATGCAGCCGCCACGCTGGGAGGATCAACGCTGGAACGGCGACCCGCAGCGCAAGGCCGTGAAAAAGGTGAAAAAGAAAAGCGTATGAAAAAACATCTCCGCATCTTCGCCACGCTGCTCTGCGCCTTGGGCGGCCTTGCTTTTGCGCAAGAGCCGGCCGCGAAGCCGAACGTCATCTTCCTCCTCGCCGACGATCTCGGCTGGGGCGATCTGTCGAGCCACGGCAGCACCTTCTGCCGCACGCCGAATCTCGACCGGCTCGCGAGCGAGGGCGTGGACTTTCATCAGTTCACGACGACCAGCCCCGTGTGTTCGCCGAGCCGCGCGGGATTTATGACCGGGAAATTTCCCGCGCGTTTCGGCATCCGCAGCGCGATTGGCGGGGTGCGGAAGAACGCGGACATTCCACAAGTCGATTGGCTCGATCCGCACGCGGTGACGCTGCCGCGGCTGCTCAAGGGCGCGGGTTACGTGACCGGCCACGTCGGCAAGTGGCACCTGCAAAGCGGGCAGGCCGACGACGCGCCGCTGCCCGCCGCGTATGGCGTGGATGAATACGCGCTCTTTCCGGGCACGGCGCATCCGCAGGCGGCGAAGACGATCAAGGATCACGAAATCTGGGGCGCGGCGGTGGACTTCGTGCGGCGCAACCGCGCGCAGCCGTTTTACCTCAATGTGTGGATGCACGAGACGCACCTCGCGCATTTTCCCTCGCCGGAATCGCTTAAGGACCACGCGGCGCTCGACGAGCGCCAGCGCATCTACGCGGCGGTCGCGAGCGATGCGGATCGCGGTGTGGGCCAGGTGCTCGCGGCGCTCAAGGAACTCGGTCTCGAGCAAAACACGCTTGTCGTTTTCTCGAGCGACAACGGCCCGGAGAACACGCACGCCACAATGAAGGAAATGCGCGGCGGTTACGGCGGATTTTACAGCGTCGGCGAAACCGGCGGGCACAAGGGCCGCAAGCGCAGCCTGCATGAGGGCGGAGTGAACACGCCGTTCATCGTGCGCTGGCCCGGCCGGATTCCGGCGGGACGCGTGGACAAGCCGACCGCGCTCAGCGCGACCGATCTGCTCCCGACGGTCTGCGCCGCGGCCGGGGTGAAGCTGCCGGCGGACTTTACGGGCGATGGCGAGAACATGCTGGCCGCGTGGCGCGGCGAAACGGTCGCGCGGACGAAGCCGATCTTCTGGGACTGGAACGGGACGAACAAACCGCCGACGAACTGGCCGCGCTGGGCAGTGCGCGACGGCGAGTGGAAGCTGCTCATCGACGACGACCAGCGCGCGGAGTTGTATCGCATCGCCGAAGACCGCTCCGAGGCGCACAACCTCGCGGCGCAGCATCCCGAGATCGTCGCGCGGCTGCGCGGGCAACTCGATGCGTGGAGAGCGACACTGCCCAAGACGCCGCCCGCGGAGTTCACCAGCAAGAAGCGCCGGGGTGCGAAGCCCACCCCGGCTCAGCAGTGAAATCTCCCGCCCGACCATGAATCGCCTCGTCGCTGTCCTGTTCGCGACGGCGAGGGATCCCGAATTTTCAATAACCCTCCATCCGATGACGCGCTCCATCCTCATTCTCCTGGCGCTCCTCGGTGTTCTTGGCGGTGCATCCATCGCAGCGCGCCCGCCGAACATCGTCTTCCTTTTCGCCGACGATCTCGGCTGGGGCGACCTCGCGTGCTACGGCCATCCGTATGCGCAGACGCCGAATATCGACAAGCTGGCGAGCGAAGGCACGCGCTTCCTCGAGGCTTACGCCACAGGCGTCACGTGCTGCCCGAGCCGGACCGGTTTCATGACTTCGAAACTCCCCGCGACCTTCGCGAAGTATCCCGCCAATGGCGGCTTCGGCGAGCGGGTGACGATCACCGAGCTGTTGAAAAAGCAGGGTTACGCGACGGGGCATTTCGGCAAGTGGCACATCGGGCCGGTCGAGACGGACGGCACGTATGGCATCGACGAGATTGGCGGGGATGGCGAAGCCGGGGGGAAGAAAAAGACGCGCGCGGGCAATCGCGACGCGGGCCTCTATGCGTCGGCGATCCGCTTTATCGAGCAGCACAAGGACCGGCCCTTTTACGTGAACGTCTGGGGGCACATCACGCATCACCCGATCAATCCTACGCCCGCGCAACTCGATGCGTTCGGGACACTGGAGGTGGATGAGTCGAAGTTTCCAGCGGAGATGCGCGAGAAATTTGCGACGTGCCGAAAGCTCGGCGGCGACCCGGCGGCGCACCTACGCGCGTATCTCGCGGATGTGAAGTCGATGGATGAGGAAGTGGGCCGACTGCTCAAGCGCCTCGACGAACTCGGCCTGCGCGAAAACACCATCGTCGTCTTCTCCAGCGACCAAGGCCCCGCGCCGATCCGCGATCCCGCGGAGGAGACGAAAAAGAAGCGGGAGAAAAGCGGCGCGCCGAGCCCGCTCGCATCGGGCGACATCCGGCTGAATCTGATGGGCAGCGCCGGGCCGTTTCGCGGCGGCAAACATTCGCAGCTCGAAGGCGGCGTGCGCATCCCCTTCATCGTGCGCTGGCCGGGGCAGGTGAAAGCGGGGCGCGTGGATGCAACGTCCGTCATCAGTGGCGCGGACTGGCTGCCCACGCTCTGCGCGCTCACCGGCACAAAGATCGACGCCGCGGACTTCGACGGCGAGGACGCATCGAAAGCGTGGCGCAGCGGCGACTTCACCCGCACCAGGCCGCTGCTCTGGAAGACCAGCTCGGTGAAGAGCCCCGCCGCGATCCGCGACGGCCAGTGGAAGCTGCACTTTCCCAACAGCAAACGCGGCGAACTCGCGCTCTACGACCTCGCCACCGATCCCGGCGAAACGAACAACCTCGTCACAAAGCATCCCGGCATCGTGCAGCGCCTCTCTGCGAAAATCGAAGCGTGGCAGGCCACACTGCCGGAGGACTACGACAAGTCCGATGACAAAGACTGACTTTCCCTCCGTATGAAAAAACTCCTCCTCCTCGCGGCATGCGCCTTCCTCCATCCGGCCTTTTCCGCGCCGCCCAATGTCGTGCTCGTCATGGCCGACGATCAGGGCTGGGGCGACACGAGTT
>JBGSYE010000101.1:0-3400 GCA_041751075.1 Chthoniobacteraceae bacterium | reverse complement strand
CCCTTCCAGCAGGCGATCATGCACGACCCGGATTTCGTCCGCGGGAAATATCACACCGGATTCGTCGGCAAGCTGATCGAGGCACGCGGGACGGAGTTTGGCCGGGCGAAGTAGAGCGAGTGTGCCGTCAGGCCACTCGCTATCCGAGGCGCGCTCTTCATCGTTGTCCTGTTCCTTGTCCTCCTCTTTCTCCGACTTCGTCCTACATCGCATCCGAAAAAGATCAGGACAAGGAACAGGACAACGATGAAGGGCGCGCCCGGGATAGCGAGTGGCCTGTCGGCACACTCGCTCTACGCAAAAACGCCGCCCCACCGGAGTGGAGCGGCGTTTCGGGATCGAGGAGTGACGGCTATTTCGTCGGCACCGTGGCGATCGTCTGCAGGATGCGGCTCGCGATCTTGTAGGGATCGCCCTGCGAGTTGGGACGACGGTCTTCGAGGTAGCCCTTGTAGTCGTTGTTCACGAAGCTGTGCGGCACGCGCACGGAGGCGCCGCGATTGGCCACGCCGTAATTGAATTTGTCGATCGACTGCGTCTCGTGGAGACCCGTGAGACGCAGGTGATTGTCCGGCCCATAGACGGCGATGTGCTCGTCCTTGTACTTGTCGAAGGCCGCCATCAGCGCCTCGAAGTACGACTTGCCGCCCACTTCCCGCATGTGCTTGGTCGAGAAGTTCGCGTGCATCCCGGAGCCGTTCCAGTCCACGTCCTTGCCGAGCGGCTTGCAGTGCCAGTTCACATCCACGCCGTATTTTTCGCAAAGGCGCAGGAGGAGATAGCGGGCCATCCACATTTCATCGGCCGCCTTCCTCGACCCCTTGACGAAGATCTGGAATTCCCTCTGGCCCTTGGCCACTTCGGAGTTGATCCCTTCGTGGTTGATGCCGGCCTCGATGCAGAGATCGAGGTGCGTGTCCACGATCTCGCGGGCGACGTCGCCGACGTTCTTGTAGCCGACGCCGGTGTAGTACTCGCCCTGCGGCGGCGGGAAGCCTCCACCTGCCGGGAAGCCGAGCGGCGCGCCGTCCTGATAGAGAAAGTACTCCTGCTCAAAGCCGAACCACGCGTCCGGATCGTCGAGGATCGACGCGCGCGAATTGCTCGGGTGCGGCGTCTTGCCGTCAGGCATCATGACTTCGCACATGACGAGCGCGGCGCTCTTCTTGGTCGCATCGGGATAGACCGCCACCGGCTTGAGCATGCAATCGGAGCTGCGGCCTTCGGCCTGCCGGGTGGAGCTGCCGTCAAAGCCCCACGCGGGGAGTTCCTCGAGCTTCGGAAATCCGCTAAAGTCCTTGATCTGAGTTTTACCGCGGAGGTTTGGGACAGGCTCGTAGCCGTCGAGCCAGATGTATTCCAGTTTGTACTTCGCCATGTTGTCGGTGGTGGTGTGGGTGTCTGTTTTTGAGCGGGCTGCGCCAAATGCGACCGCTGAGTGGTTAAGGTTGCCCGTTTTCTATCGGGAAATTAGCGCGACTCAGATTTGAGCAATACCAGTGCCAAAATTGCAACCGCAACTTCGGTGCCATCCCACCTCGGCGGGACGTCCGCACCGAGTCGGGCGCGGCGGCTAAGGAAAGGCGACCGGCACCGTGAGCTGCTGCTGGTCGCGCACCCGCAGCATTCTGGACTCGAGCGGACGCTCCGCGCAGTGCAGGGGATTCTTGCCGCCGGGCTCGATGCGAAACTCGATCCCGTAGGCTTGCTCGAAAAACGAGTAGTAGCGGGGGGCGTCGCTCGCGCAGACGCGACGCCAGCCCGACTCAAAGCCCGTGGTGAAGAGCTGCCACTGGATCGGCGGGTGCAGCTCGCTCTCCGGGTCAAAGGCGACCGCGATCTCCCCATGGCGGGGTTTGGTCCGGCAAGAATCGTAGCGAAAGTCCCGGTATTCGCCCGTGATGGGCCGGGTGACGCACCCGGTGGTGAGGCCGAGCAGGAGCAGAGCGGCGGTCGCGGCGGAGAGTGGATTCATCGGACGGAGGGCGGTTCAGGACTTCGTCACCACGACGACGACCTGCTGTTTTGGATCGAGGGCAAAGTCCACATTCTTGTTTGCCGCGCCTTTGCGGCTGAAGCGGATGCCGTAATCGCCTTTCTTTTTCTCGTTGGGATTTCCGGCGCCCACGGCTTTCGCTTTTTCTTCTCCGGCGTCGTTGATCAAGACCCACTTCACCGTGCGCTGCGAGGCGGGAACCTGCTTGTCGTAGATCACAATGATCCAGCCTTTGAGCGCCGCCGTCTTCGATTGCGGCGTCGTATCCGGGGGCTTCACTCCAAAGTTCTGCGCGGTGGCCGCTCCAGCGGCGAAGCCCCACCACGCTCCAGCGACCAACAGCACGGATTTGAACACGGACCTCATGCAGAGCGCTTTTGGCAGGCGGCATGAGGTCCGGCAAGAACCAAGTGTGGATGCCATGCGTGGTGGGAGTGAAAGTGGCCGCACTACTTCGTGGTGAGTTCCACGATTCCTTCCCAGTCCGCAGGCAGGGCCGTGGCTCGCACCTTCTCGATGTAGCCGAGGTAAAATCGCGCGGGGCCGTCGCCACCGGGGCGCAGTGCGTCGGCCTCGCGCATTCCGCGTTCGGCGGCGGCCAGATCGCCGCGGTGAAATTCCGACAATGCCCGGGCAAAAGGTTCGAGCCACGGGCGCTCCCCACCCGTGGCCGCCGGGCCGAGCAGTTCGTGCAGGGTCTGCGGCGTTTGATTGCCCACGACGCGGAAGCGGCCGAGCGGGCGCGACTCGAATTCCGTACCGAGCGCCTCGCGGATGCTCCCGGAGATGAGGATGTCGGTGCCGAGATATTTGTTCAGCCCCTCGAAGCGGGAGGCGAGATTCACCGGCGCACCGATGACCGCAAAGTCGAAGCGTTCGGCGGAGCCGAGATTGCCGGCGAGCACGGCGTCGTAGTGCAGCCCGATGCGCGTGCGGAGCGAGAAGCCCTCGCATTCCTCGAGCGAAGCGACGTGCAGCCGCCACGCGGCGCGCACCGCTTTGCGCACCTGATCCTCATCCGCCAGCGGCGTGCCCCACACGGCTTGCACGGAGTCGCCCATGTATTTGATCACGGTGCCGTCGTTTTCGAGGATGTGGCCGATGGTGCGGGTGAAGTAGGTATTGAGCACGCGGGCGATGCGGTCCGGCCGATCGAGCCGCGCGCAGAGGCCGCTGTAGTCCTCGAGATCGGTGAACATCACCGTGGCGTGCACGATCTTTCCGCCCGGCGTGAGGTCGAAGTCCGCATCGGCAATGCGCGCCGCCATCTGCGGCGAGAGATAGCGGCCGAAAGCCTCGATCAAGCGGCGGCGCCGGCGCTCCTCGAGGAAGTAGCGCGCCCCGATCGCCCAGCCCAGCGCCACCGCCGCCTGCACCACGAGGATGGTCCAGGCAAACCACCAG
>JBGSYE010000100.1:0-6039 GCA_041751075.1 Chthoniobacteraceae bacterium | reverse complement strand
CTGATCCCGATCGCCGAACAGAAAGGCGACGCCGCGAAGGGCAAGGCGCTCTTCACCACGGCGTGCGCGATCTGCCACGAGTATGACGGCGCGGGCGCGAAGATCGGTCCGGCGCTGACCGGCATGGGTTCGCATGGCGTGGGCGAATTGCTCGGCGCCATCGTCGATCCGAACGCGGAGGCCGAGCCGAGCTTCCTCGCGTGGAACGTCGAAACGAAGGACGGCCAGCTCTACAACGGCGTGATCGAAAGCGAGAACCCGACGACGATCACGATGAAGAGCCTCGCCGGCGTGCAGCAGGTGAAAGTCGCGGACCTCAAGTCGCGCGTGAACACCGGCCGGTCGCTGATGCCCGAGGGCTTCGAGGGGCTCGGCGGCGAAGGGCTGCGCGACATCATCGCCTACATGCAGAGCGTCGATGGCGGCCGCTTCCGCACGCTCGATCTGCGCGAAGTCTTCACCGCCTCGACGGCCAGCGGCCTCTACGCTTCGGCGGATGCGAAAGGCGACACCTTCGTCTTCACGAAAACGGGGACGGTGAAAATCGGCGACGTGCCTTTCAACATCGTCGCGGCGGGGAAAGCGCCGCGGAACATCATCGTGCTGAAAGGCGGGCCACCGCAGAGCTACTCGAAGACGCTGCCGCAGCGCGTGGAAGTGAAAGCGGGTGGCGTGAAAGCGGACCGGCTGCACTTCCTCGGCGGCGTGACCGGCTGGGGCTTCCGAAACAACGGCGACACGAGCGCAGTGCTCACGATCACCATTCACACCACGCAAGGGCAGCGGGAGCAGATCATCTGCAAGAACGGTGTCGAGTTCGCGGATTACAACGGACGGGTGGAAGTGCCCGGCTCGAAGTTTGCGGAGGGACTCGTGAAGGGCCGGCAGCAATTGCGCTGGTTCAGCAAGCCGCTCGCGCTCGGCGCCGTGGAGATCGAGCGCATCACCCTCGAGAGCTCCGACAGCGGCGCGGCGCCGACCTTGGTGGCGATCACCGCGGAACTCGCGGATGCAAATGATGCGGGTAGGATGGGCGTCTCGCCTGTCGCAGTGGGCATCCAGCCAGGTGCAGTGGGCGTCGATGACGCGTCCGCATCCTCACCGGCGCGCCCTTTGAAAGACGCACGCAACTCGACATCCGGAGTGGCCGGCAAGATGCCGGCCACGACAGGCGGGACGCCCACCCTACCCGAAGATGCGTCGTTTGTGCCGCAGTTCACGGGTCCTTTACCGCAGCCTCCCGCGACGCGCCCGGAGAAAGGCCCGCGCGTCCTGCTCGTCGGCGGCGGCAGCGCGCACGACTTCGTGAAATTCTTTGGCGAATCCGACAAGGCCATCCTCGCCCCGCACGCCGGCTGGGTGGATTTCACGCAAAACCTCAACGGCATCGCGGCGATCCTCGACCGCATCGACGTGCTCGTGCTGAGCGCCAATCAGCCGATCTCCTCCACGACCGCGAAGGCCCTCATCGACTTCGCCAACTCCGGCAAGGGCATCGTCGCGTACCATCCGGGCACCTGGCATGCGTGGAAAAACTTCCCGGAGTGGAACGCGCAAGTCGTGGGTGGCGGGGCGCGCGGCCACGACAAGCTCGGTGAGTTTGAGGTGACCGTGATCGCGGATCATCCCGTGACCGCCGGCGTGACGAAGAACTTCCGTATCACCGACGAGCTCTACTACTTCAAGCCCGACCCCGCCGCGACGCCCATCGAAGTCCTCGCCACCGCGACCAGCACCGGCAAGCAGCCCGGGACTTACCCGCAAGTCTTCATCGTGAAACATCCGAAGGCCCGCATCGTCGGCCTGACCCTCGGCCACGACGCCCGCGCGCACGATCTGCCGGAATTCCAGACCCTGCTGCGCAATGCGGTAAGCTGGGCGGCGGAGAAGTAGCCACCCCTTGCAGATGCGGTCGCGAAGTCCGGCACTGTCGCCCCATGAAGACTCGCCCCCGTAAATCGAAGGCTGCGCAGCAGGAAAATCATACGCAGGCCCGGAGGCCCGCCCAGCCGCTCACCTCCGCACCGATCACGGGTTCCGTGCATCGACGGCTGCGAGTTCGCCGCGGGAGTTGCGGCAGTAAATGAGGCCGTTGGCCAGGACGGGGGCGGTCCAGCATTTGCCGCCCAGCACCTGCGCTCGGGTGGCAGGTTTAAAGGACTCGGGGGAGGCTTTGGCGATCATCAATTCACCGGGGCCGCTCAGGGCGATGAGATGGCCGTCGGCGATGATGACGGCGCCGCTGCCGAAGTTCGCCTGTGCCCACTTTTCCTTGCCGGTGGCGAAGTCGAGGCACTTGAGCGCGGCTTTTTCCGTGGTATCGCCGTCGGCTCCGTAGAGGTGGCCTCCGTAGAGGACGGGGGCATTCATTTGCGAGCGGAGCGCTTTGGTTTTCCAGAGTTGCGTAGGTTCGCCGGCGCCGAGTCGGAAGAGGGCGCCGCCTTTGCCGTAGCCGGTGGAGAGGAAGAGGCGGTCGCCGTCGATCACGGGGTCGGCGGCGTTCACATTATACTGAGTGAGCCAGCGGATGCGCCAGGCTTCCTCGCCGGTGCGCGGAGCGACGGCGACGTAACTCTGCGAAGAGGCCATGATGACCAGGGTGCGTCCGCCTTGGGTCAGAGGGAGCGGGGTGGAGTAACCGCAATTCTTCGCGGCGGATTTCCAGGCTATTTTGCCGGTGGCTTTTTCGAGCGCGAGCCCGGCGTCGCCGACGTTGCAGATGAGGAGATCGCCCTGCACGAGCGGCGCGCCGGTGAAGCCCCAGTCGGGCACAGGCGCGCCGGTTTCCTTCAGAATATTTTTCGACCACACGATCTTCCCGGTCGCGGCCTCGAAGCAGAAGGCGTCGCCCCAGCGGCTCAGCCAGTAGAGACGGCCGTCGTCGAGCGTGGGCGTGCCGGTGGTGCCGCCCTCGAAGTACACGTCGCCCAACTCCGCGGCGTAGCTGTGTTTCCACACGGGCTGGCCGGTCACGGCGTCGAAGCAGAAGACCGTGTCCCGCTTGTCCGCATGGCCGGCGGTGAAGGCGCGCCCATCGGCCACGACGATCGAAGAAAAGCCGAGCCCGACTTTTGCCCGCCAGGCGATCGGCGGTTCACCGGATGGCCATTCGGTGGCGAAGCCCTTTTCATCCGAGACGCCGGTGCGCTGCGGGCCGCGCCAGTGGGGCCAGTCGGCGGCGACGGCTTGCGCGGCGAGACATGTGACGAGGGCGATGATGCGAGGGAAAGGAATAGTTGGCAGAAGCATGGAGTTGCTTATCGCGCGGAGATGCATGGGAGAAAAGTGAAATGGGCCTGCAGAGACACCGCTTCGGCAGTGCAGGCCGTCCTCCTAGTTCCTCCTCGCTATCCCACGAGTAGGAGTAGGAGTAGGAGGACGAGCACGATTTTGCCGCCCTCCTTGCGCTCCGCGCTATTTGACACCGCTTCTTGTTTGTTGCGCGGGATTCGGCATCCGCTTAAATCTCCCGGCTGCTCACGCCGCCGCACTATGGATACAGCCGTTGCCACGAAAGATTTCGCCGCTTCTCCGGTCAATAAGAACCTCTCCACAGAGGACAAACATCGCTTCCTGCGGGAGATGTTGCGCATCCGGTGCTTTGAACAGGCCTCTCTGAAGTGGTACACGAAGGAGGGGAAAATGGGCGGCTTCCTCCATCTCTACATCGGCCAGGAGAGCATCGCCGTCGGCACCGTCTCGCTGCTGGGTCCGAACGATCACGTCATCACGGCGTATCGCGATCATGGCCATGCGCTCGCCGTGGGAATGGGGATGAATGAGTGCATGGCGGAACTTTTCGGCAAGGCCACCGGCTGCTCGAAGGGCAAGGGCGGCTCGATGCACTTCTTCGCGCCGGACAAGAACTACTGGGGCGGCCACGGCATCGTCGCCGGCCAGACCCCGCTCGGCCTCGGCCTCGCCTACGCGCTGAAGTACAAGGGCCTCACCGGCGCCGCGCTCTGCTTCATGGGCGACGGCGCGGTGAATCAGGGCAGCTACCACGAGTCGCTGAATCTCGCGTCGCTCTGGGATCTGCCGGTCATTTATATCATCGAAAACAACGGCTACTCGATGGGCACGAGCCTGGAGCGTTCGAGCGCATTCCGCGAGTGCCTCGCGCAGCGCGCCGAGGGTTACGCGATCGATTGGGATCGCTGCAACGGCGAGGATCTCTACGAAGTCCGCGTCAAGACCCAGATCGCCCTCGAACGTGCGCACCGGCAGTCCCGACCGACCGTCCTCGAGATCGACACGTACCGCTACTACGGCCACTCCGTCGCCGACGCTAAGCACAAGATGTATCGCAGCGAGGAGGAGATCGACCGATACAAACAAAACCACGATCCCATCGCCCTATGGAAGGCGCGGCTGGTGAGCGAAGGAATCCTGACCGAGGAACAGTTCGACGAGATGGAGCAGAGCGCCCGCGCGGAAGCCGAGGCCTCGGTGAAATTCGCCGACGAGAGCCCGCTGCCGAGCGAGGCGAGCATCACCGAGGACGTTTATTTTGAAGTGGATCGCAACACCGAAGCCGGCCGCACCGGGCGGCATTTTTTTAACTACTGAGCGCTTTCGTCATTCGTCATTCGTCATTTTTCCATGCCCAAGCTCACTTACCGTGTCGCCCTGAATCAGGCCTTTGCCGAAGAGATCGAACGCGACGAAAATGTCGTTCTCATGGGCGAGGAAGTCGCCGAATACGATGGCGCCTACAAAGTCACCCAGGGCCTCTGGAAGAAGTACGGGGACAAGCGCGTGGTCGATACGCCGATCAGCGAGGCCGGGTTCATCGGCATGGGCATCGGAGCGTCGATGCTCGGGCTGCGGCCGGTGATGGAGTTGATGTTCTGGAGCTTTGCCTACGTGGCGTGGGATCAGATCATCAATAACGCCGGCTGCGTCCGCTACATGAGCGGCGGGCTCATCAATTGCCCTATCGTCATCCGCGGCCCCGCGAATGGTGGCACGAATGTCGGCGCGACCCATTCGCACACGCCTGAAAATTTCCTCGCGAACACGCCCGGCCTGAAAGTCGTCTGCCCCGCCACGGCCTACGACGCGAAGGGGCTGATGAAGACCGCGATCCGCGACAACGACCCGGTCATGTTCCTGGAAAATACCCTGCTCTACGGCGAAGAGGGCGAGGTGCCCGAGGGCGAGTACACCATCCCGCTCGGCGTGGCCGATGTGAAACGCGAGGGCACCGACGTGTCGCTCATCGCCCACGGACGCGCCGCGCTCACCGCGCTGAAGGCCGCCGAGCTGCTCGCCGCCGAGCACGACATCAGCGCCGAGGTCATCGATCTGCGCTCCATCCGTCCGCTCGATGAGGAGGCGATCCTCCAGAGCGTGCGCAAAACCCATCGCGCCGTGCTGATCGAGGAAAACAAACCCTTCTGCGGCGTCGGCGCGCAGATTTCTTCGATGATCACCGAGCAGGCCTTCGACGAACTCGACGCCCCGGTGCTCCGCGTCTCGGCGATCGACGCTCCGGCGATCTACAGTCCGAAGCTCGAGGCGGTGCAGTTGCCGCGCCCGATGGACATCGTGGCGAAGGTGCTGAAAATCTGCTGAGCGTAGAGCGAGAGTGCCGACAGGCCACTCGCTGCTTGGAGCTTGGGACTAGCGAGTGAGCTTTTCGGCACACTCGCTCTACGCCGGGTACTCGACGAGTGCCCGAAGCCGCAGATCGTCGCCGATTTTCCCGTAGCTCGGGTCGATGAGTTGCGGCGCTTCCGCGGTCGAGCCGACGCCGCGGCCACCGATGACGACCTGCAGCCCGCCGAGCAGCACGGGCGCGACGTAGAATTGCACCTCGTCCACGAGCCGCCGATCGAAGGCTTCGCCGAGCACCCGCGTGCCGCCTTCGATCAGCACACTCGTGATGCCTTTCCGCCCAAGATCGCACAGCACCGCGCGCAATGGACGGCGATGATAGACCAGCGTGCGATCCCGATGCGTGTCCTTGAAAAGGTGCGCGTCAGCGGGCAGCGCTCCGCCGCGGGTGACGACCACGCGCCACGGCTGGCGTGCGCC
>JBGSYE010000099.1:0-3976 GCA_041751075.1 Chthoniobacteraceae bacterium | reverse complement strand
CGCTGGGAGGGCAATGGGGCGATCCCGGGGAAGGCGTGCTGGTTCCGCGCGGTGGCGGTGAACCGTCTCGGGCAGGGGCCGTGGAGTGAGCCGGCGCTGCGACCGGTGATGTAGCCGCGGTGATTCGCAGGCTTGCGCCGGGTGAAGGCGGGCGGGACCGTGCCGCCTTTGCCCGGCGGCATCTGCGACGGGGCAGGGGGGATCCGAGGGTGTGCGGAATATGATGATGACGATGGGGAGGAAGATGAAGATGATGGATGGCGCTGCCTCTCCATGCCTCCTCCGCCACCTCCGCTCGCCATCGGCTCCGTGACTCTCGGCGGGGCGCGTCCGCTTTTCATCCTCGGGCCGTGTGTGATCGAGAGTGAGGATTTCCTCTGGAAGATGGGGCGGGCGATCCAGGCGCTGTGCGGGGAGATGGGGGCGCAGTTCGTTTTCAAGGCCAGCTACGACAAGGCGAACCGGACTTCGGTGAAATCCTTCCGCGGGCTCGGGGTGCGCGAGGGGTGCGCGCTGCTCGCGGAGGTCGGCAGGGAACTCGGGGTGCCGGTGACGACGGATGTGCATTCGCCGGAGGAGGCGCGCATCGCGGCGGAGTGGATCGACATCCTCCAGATCCCGGCCTTCCTCTGCCGGCAGACGGATCTCATCCACGCGGCGGCGGAGACTGGCCGCGTGGTGAATGTGAAGAAGGGGCAATTCCTCGCGCCGTGGGATGTGCGGAATATCGCGGAGAAGCTGCTCGCTTTCGGCAGCGACCGGTTCTTCTTCACCGAGCGCGGGGTGAGCTTTGGCTACGGAAATCTCGTGGCCGATATGCGCTCGCTCTACTGGATGCGCGAGCTCGGGTATCGCGTGGTCTTCGATGCGACGCACTCGGTGCAGCGGCCCGGTGGTGGCGGGGATACGACGAGCGGCGATGGGGTGCTCGCGCCAGTGCTGGCGCGGGCGGCGGTGGCGGCGGGGTGCGATGGCATTTTCATCGAGACGCACGAGGATCCGGCGCGCGCGCTCTCCGACGGGCCTAACCAAATTCCGCTCGCGCAATTGCCCCGCCTGCTCCAACAGTTGACCGACATTCATGCAATCGTTTCGTAATCTTTGCGTCCTGCTCGGGTGCGTCGCGGCCACGGTCGCGGCGGTGGCGCAGAAACCGGAGGTGAAGGTGGCGGGCGAATCGAAAAAGAAGAAGAGCGCGGCGACCGCCGAGCTCCAGAAACCCGCCGACGCGAAGAAGAAAAAGAAGCCGGAGCGGATGCCTTTTCCCCTGCCGATCGGACACGGCGGGAAGGGGCTCCGGATACCCTACCTCGATGGGAATGCCCAGAAGTCGATGCAGTTTGTGATCGGGACGGCGGAGCGGACGGGTGAGGATGTGGTGAAGATGTCCGACTTGAAGATCGAGATGCTCGCGCAGGACGACTCGCCCGAGATGACCATCGATCTGCCGAATTCGACGATGAATCTGGTGACACGCGTGATCACCGGTGAGAAGGAGGTGCGGATCAAGCGGGATGACTTCGAGCTCTCCGGCGACCGCATGGTCTTCAACACCGTATCCAAACAGGGGACGCTCAAGGGCAATGTCCGCATGCTCATCTACAATCTCGACAATGAAATCACGCCCTCTCCCAAGACCGAGCCGGAAGCCAAAACCCGTGAGTAGGACGGCCACCCTCTTCGCGGCGGCGCTCCTTTCCGCCAGCGCCCTCGCGCCGGCCCAGAATGCTGCGGAAGATGCGCTGAAGCGTCCGATCGCGGAAGCGGGCCTGGCCGGGGAGGTCGAGTCTGCCGACGCTGCGGAAGCATCTCTGAGAACCAGCACGGTGCCGCGCGCCATCGCCGTCGGGCCGCGGGGTGGCGTCGCTTCGTCGGAGCCGAAGGCCCCGGGCGGGACCGAGATCACGGCGATGGAGGCGACCTTCGACAACCGGAGGCACGAAGCCACTTTCACCCGCAATGTGACGGTGAACGATCCGGAGTTCTCCGTGACCTGCGACCGCCTCGTCGCGATGCTGAAGCACAGCGGCTCCGGGGCCGACGGCGCCAACGCCACGGAGAAAAGCCCGGCTGCTGCGCCGAAGAGCGAGGGGAGAAACAAGGGCGGGCTCGAGCGGGCCGTCGCGGAAGGCAATGTCGTGATCAAGCAATCGAAAGTCGAGGCGGACGGCTCGACTTCGCAGAGCTTTGGCCGGGCGCAGAAGGCTGACTACAACGCCGTCACCGGCGACATCGTCCTCTCCGGCATGCCCATCGTCCAGCAGGGCCTCAACCAATGCATCGCCACCGCGCCGGAGACGGTGATGACGCTGAATCGCGACCGCAATATGCGGGTCGTCGGCCCGCATCGCACGATCATCTCGGACAAGGCCGACCTCGAGAAATAAGCCGATGATCCTCAACGACATTCCTCCCGCCGAAAAGGGCCAGCCCGTGTTGCGCACGGAGAAACTGATGAAGGAATACGGCGGGCGGACGGTGGTGAAGGGCGTGAATATCGACGTGCGACGCGGGGAGGTGGTGGGCCTGCTCGGGCCGAATGGCGCGGGCAAGACGACGAGCTTTTACATGATCGTCGGACTCGTGCGGCCGAACGGCGGGCGCGTCATCTTTCAAGATCGCGATGTCACCGATTATCCGATGCATCAGCGCGCGCGGATGGGCATGGGCTACCTGCCCCAGGAGGAGTCCATCTTTCGCAAAATGACCGTGGAGGAGAATCTGATGGCCATCATCGAGACGACCGCGCTGAAGCGGAAGGAGCGCAAGACGCGGTGCGCGGAGCTGCTCACGCAATTTGGCATCGAGCACGTCGCCGGCCAGCAGGCGCTCACGCTTTCCGGCGGCGAAAAGCGGCGGCTGACCATCGCGCGTTCGCTGGTCACGAATCCGAGCATGATCATGCTCGACGAGCCCTTCAGTGGCGTGGACCCGATCGCGGTCGCCGACGTGCAGCAGATCATCGCGAATCTGCGCGACGCCGGGCTCGCGATCGTGATCACCGATCACAATGTCCAGGAGACGCTCGCTATCGTGGACCGCGCCTACCTTCTTTATGAAGGCCAGGTGGTGGTCGAGGGAACCAGCCAGTTCCTCGCGAACGATCCCTTTGCGCGTGAAGTGTATCTCGGAAAGAATTTCCAACTCAACAAAGCCGCAAGGGCGGGCGGCGAACCCTCGCCGAATTGAGGCGTCTCTTTTTAAATGACCGATGAACAGGGACCAATGACCAAGGAAAACCAAAGACCCAATCGTCGCTCGCTCCGCGGTGACGCAGTGGCAGTGGGGAGTTCCCTGGTCAGTGGTCCCTTGACCTTGGTCAGTGTCCCCTGATCTCCCGAATTCCCATACCACTATGCAAACCGCCAACGTCAACGTACCCGTCAAAGTCACCGGCCGCCATGTGAGCATCACGGAGGCCATCAAGAACTACGCGACCTCCAAGATCGAGCATCTGCATCTCGACTACCCGCGGATCATCGAGGCGCATGTGATCCTCGACATCGAAAAGCACCGGCACTTTGCGGAAGTGATCCTGCACTGCAACAACCACATCACCATCGAAGCCAGCGAGGAGACCGACGACATGTATGCCTCGATCGATGCGGTGGCGTCGAAAGTCGCGCGGCAGATGCGGAAGTACAAAACAAAGATCCTGCGCAACCACCGCCCGCGGAAAAGCAACAATGTGCAGCACTTCGACGAGACGGTGCTGGCGCTCGATGAAACCTTTGAGCAACTCGAGGAGGCGGAGCCGCAAGTGGTCCAGACTGAGCGCTACCCGGTGAAGCCGATGTTCACCGATGAAGCCGTGCTCCAGCTCGAGATGAGCGCGCGGCAATTCGTCGTCTTCCTGAATGCGAAGACGGAGAAGGTGAACATCCTGTATCGGCGCAAAGGGACGGGCTTCGGGTTGATCGAGCCGACGTTCTGAAGTGATCGACGAGGCGTTGCTCGCGCTGCTCCGCTGCCCGCT
>JBGSYE010000098.1:0-3331 GCA_041751075.1 Chthoniobacteraceae bacterium | reverse complement strand
TCCGCCAGCGAGGCGCCGGTGAGGAGCAGCGCGACCGGGACGGACGCCAGCCCGATGAGGTGAATCGCCTGGAGCAGAAACCCCGGCAGCCACTCTTCGCCATGCGCCAGATTCAGCAACGTGCCGGCCAGGACCGCGAGGACGGGGCCGTTCAGCGCGCGCCGCCAGGCGCCCGTGCCCGCAGCGCCGGTGAGGATGACGACGCCCACGCCCCAGAGTGCGATCTCCACGCCGAGGTTGTGGTTAAACAGCACGCCGAGGGTGGCTTCATCGAACAAACCCTGGACAATAGGAATGGGGATAAAGCCGTAGTTGCAGATGCCGAGCACAAAGCAAAAGGTGCGGCGCTTCTGCGGGTCGCGCAGGCCGATCAGCGGAGCCGCCAGCCAGGCGACGAGAAAGCCGAGACACGATGTCAGCAAGCCCATCACGGGCGGCAACGCCATGTTCTCCAGCTGGCGGAGCGCGGGGTTGCCGATGAGGGAATCGAGAATGAGACACGGGGCGAGCAGATTCACCGAGACCCGAAGCATACTGGCGTCCGCCTCGCTGGTAAGCCATCGCAGCCGCCGGATGCAGAATCCGGAAGCGATAATCAGATAGACCGGCGCGACGAGCGCCAGCAGATGAGTGTAGCTGTACATTTTCCGCGGACGGGACTGGAGGCCGGGCTGAGTTCAGAGCATGTCCGCGATGAACTGGCGACCGTGGAACGGCGCGAAATCATCCAGCTTCTCGCCCGTGCCGACATAGCGTGTCGGGATGCCCAGTTCATTCTGAATCGCAATAACGACGCCGCCTTTGCCGCTGCCGTCGATCTTAGTCACGATGACCCCGGTCAGTTCGACCGCTGCATTAAACTCCCGGGCCTGCTGGAGAGCGTTGCTGCCGGTGGTGGCATCGACGACGAGCCAGCATTCGTCGGGCGCTTTCTCGTGATGTTTAGCGAGCGAGCGTTTCACCTTGTTCAGTTCGCCCATCAGATTCGTCTTGGTATGCAGGCGTCCGGCGGTGTCGCAGATGAGGAACTCCACGTTTTTCCGCTCGGCGGCGACGTAGGCATCGTAGCAGAGCGCGGCGGGGTCGGCGTTATACTGGCCCTTTATTAAATCCACGCCGATGCGCTCGGCCCACACTTCGAGCTGCTCGATGGCGGCCGCGCGGAAAGTGTCGGCGGCGACCAGCATCACGGAATGGCGTTCCTTTTTCAGCAGATGAGCGAGCTTGGCCGTGGAAGTCGTCTTGCCCGTGCCGTTCACGCCGACCATTAGGATGACCTTCGGGCGCGCGGGATGGGGACGGAGCTGCCGGATCTCGAGCGGGAGGACGCGGGCGACTTCATCCCGGGTCACTTCGCTCACGTCTTTCGTGGTGAGCGGTCGGCCGCGCGCCTGAAGCTGGCTCATGATTTTGCGCATCATGGGCACGCCCAGATCCGCGCGGATGAGCATTTCCTCGAGATCGTCCCACTCGATCGGCTTACCGGTGAAGCGTTCGCTGATTGACTTGAGAAATCCGATGGCCATGAGACGGGAGAGGGGAGTAAACGGCGCTCGCCCAGAGCGGGCAAACAGAAAGCGCTCGCGCTACGGGAAGGCAGCGTTGCCGCTTGAGCGCACCCATTTGTTCTGCTTGAGTTCCGCCATGAACGACAAAACCGAGCAATACGCCCATCCCGATGTGCTGGTGACGACCGAGTGGGTCGAAGCGCATCACGGCGACCAGAATGTCTGCATCGTCGAGAGCAATGAAGATGTGCTCCTCTATGGCACGGGCCACGTCCCCGGCGCAATTCACATCGACTGGCAGACCGATCTCCAGGATCAGACGGTGCGGGACTACATTTCGCCCGAAGCCTTCGCCGAACTGTGCGGACGCAACGGCATCACGACCGACACCACCTGTGTGTTCTACGGCGACAAATCGAACTGGTGGGCCTGCTACGCGCTCTGGGCTTTCCGTCTTTTCGGCCACACCGAGGTGAAGATCATGGACGGCGGACGCGACAAGTGGATCGCCGAAGGCCGCCCGCTGACCAAGGAAAAACCCATCCCGGTGCCGGTGACATACCCGGTGCCCGGGAAGCGCTTCGACGACGAAATTCGCGCCTTTTTCGACGAAACCCTCGCCCACAGCCAGGCCGCCCGCCCGCTCATCGACGTGCGCTCGCCGGGTGAATTCAGCGGCGCAGTCACCCACATGCCCGAGTATCCGCAGGAAGGCGTGCTGCGCGGCGGTCACGTCCCCGGTGCGCAGAGCGTGCCCTGGAAGATGGCGGTGAATGAAGACGCCACTTTCAAATCCCGCGAGGATCTCGAGCAGATCTACAGCGAGCAGTGCGGGCTGCAAAAGGACGACGACATCGTGGCCTACTGCCGCATCGGCGAGCGCTCCAGTCACACCTGGTTTGTCCTGCATTACCTCCTCGGCTACGAGAAGGTCCGCAACTACGACGGCTCCTGGACCGAGTGGGGCAACCGCGTTCGCGCACCCATCGAGCGCAGCGCATGAGCGAATATCCCGGCAAGCTCAGCACGATCGTCGATCTCTTCGAGCATCTGCCCGACGAGGAAAAGCGCGACAGCCTCGTGCTCTACGCCGATCAGGCCGCGGCCTGCGCGCCTGCCGAGGGCGAGAGTTTCGATCTCGAAGACGTGCGCAAAGACGAGGAATGCACCGACACCGTCGGCGTTTTCATCAAAGTGGGCGAAGGCGAGCGCGTCCATCTCCGCATCAGCCTCGGCCCCCAGGTCCAGACGCTGACCAAGGCCATGACCGCCATTCTCTGCAAAGGCCTGGAAGGATGCCGCATCGGCGAGATCCAGGCCGTGCCTGCGGATTTTGTGCCGAAGATTGTCGGCGGCCAGCTCGTGCGCGTGCGCAGCCAGACGGTCTATTACATCCTCACCCGCATCAAGAGCGCCTGCACTGCCTTCCGCAATCGCCAGAAGATCGCCGACGCGACCGGCTAGCGCACTGCCAAAAACGTCGCTCGCCCTCCCCGCGACCGCCATCCCATGAGCTGGTTCCATCCCAATTTCCAGGACGTCGCCCAGTCCTTTCTCTCGATCCTTTTCGAGGGCATTCCGTTCCTTCTCCTCGGGGCGCTGGTTTCCGGCGTCATCGAGGCCTTCGTGCCCTCGCAGCTCATGCTCCGCATTCTGCCGAAGCGGCCCATCCCCGCCATCCTCGTGAGCGGGCTGCTCGGACTCGTCTTCCCCATCTGCGAATGCGGCAGCGTCGTCGTCGTGCGCCGCTTCATCCGCAAAGGCATCCCCGTTTCCTCCGCCATCACCTACATGCTGGCCGCGCCCATCGTCAGCCCGGTCGT
>JBGSYE010000097.1:0-6646 GCA_041751075.1 Chthoniobacteraceae bacterium | reverse complement strand
CCCACGGCGTCCATCCCGGCCGCGCGCAGTCCGCGCACGAGCAGCGCGGCCACATGCGTCTTGCCGACTCCGGTATCCGTGCCGGTCAGGAAAAGCCGCACGTCAGCGCCGGCGGCGGTTGGCCTTGAGGATCTCGCCGAGGCAAGTGCTGACTCGCGGGAGCTTCTCGGGATCGAGCCAGGCGCGCCGCACCCAGAAACCTGGAATCGAAACCGACTCTACGCGCTCTTCCGCCGTGCCGTATTCCACAAAGAGCCCGCCGACGCGGCGAAAGAAACGATGACGCGCCCTGGTCGGATCGAGGATCCAGTATTCCTGCACCGCGTGAGCTTCATAGGCGGTGAATTTGCGACCGAGATCGTTCTTTGCCGTGGATGGTGAGAGCACCTCGACGCAGAAGAGCGGCGCGACCGGCATGTGGCACGCGGCAAATTGCGCGACCTGGTGCGGCGCAAAAAACTCGATGTCGGGCATGAAAGTGTCGCGGAGGCCAAGACGGATCGCGACGCTCTCGCGGTGCAGCTCGCCAGGGATTTCCATGGCGTCGAGATAGCCCGCAATGAGGTGATCCAGAAAACTGACGAGCCGGGCGTGATTGTAGTGAACAGGCGAGTGCATGTGAATTTCGCCGTCGATGAGGTCCGCCCGGACGCCCGGCTCCAGCCAGTCCAGGAATTCCTCCGAGGTAATCATCCCGCCGGGTCGGCGTTTGGCCACGGGCACGAGGCGGGCGCGCAATCGTTTGGGCGGACGCGTCGCGGCGGGCATGGGGAAGAGTCTAGCGGGCCCGACGGAGAGCGGCAAGCTACTCGCCGATCGCCGCCTGGATCTCGCCCGCGATGCGATCCGCGTGCGCATTGATCTGCGCGTCGTCGCGGCCTTCGATGAGCAGGCGGATCTTCGGCTCGGTGCCGGAGTAGCGCAGGAGCACACGGCCGTTGCCGTCGAGTTGCTTCTCCGCTTCCTCCACGAGCTTCTGCACCTTGGGCAACTCTTCGAGCGGCGTCTTTTCCCGCACCCGCAGGTTGCGCTGGGCTTGCGGATATTTCCGCAGGCATTTCTTCAGCTCACTCAGCGGCTGGCCGCTTTCGACCATGATGCGGAGGATTTGCAGCGCGCTGACGATGCCGTCGCCGGTGGTGCTGAAGTCGCGGAAGATCATGTGGCCGCTCTGCTCGCCACCGACGTTCAGATTCTGCTTCATCATCTCCTCGATCACATAGCGGTCGCCGACTTTGGTCCGCACGACTTTGCCGCCATTGGATTCGAGCGCTTCGTTGAGGCCAAAGTTGCTCATCACCGTAGCGACGAGGGTCTTCTTCGCGAGTTCGCCGCGGCGCAGGTAGTCGAGTGCGGCGATGGCCATGATCTCATCGCCATCGACGACCTCGCCCTTTTCATCGCAGAGGATCAGGCGGTCCGCATCGCCGTCGTGGCTGATGCCGACATCGGCGTGCGTCTCGCGCATGAGGCGCTGGATCTCGCCGGGGAAAGTGCTCCCGCATTCGCGGTTTATGTTGCGTCCGTTGGGCGTGTTGTGGGCGACGATCAGCTCGGCCCCGAGCTCGCGCAAGATGCAGGGCGTGGACTTGTAAGCGGCGCCATTCGCGCAATCCACGGCGACGCGCAGGTGCTCGAGATTCATCTCCCGCGGGAAGCTGCGCTTGGCAAACTCGACGTAGCGGCCGAGCGCGTCGTCGATGCGCGTGGCGCGCCCGATTTTCCCCGCCGTCGGCCGCACCGTCTCAATCTCGCCGCTGAAGACGAGCTGCTCGATCTCCCGCTCGATCTCGTCGTCGAGCTTGTAGCCGTCGTGGCGGAAAAATTTGATGCCGTTGTCTTCGTACGGATTGTGCGAGGCGCTGATATTGATCCCCGCATCGGCGCGGAGGGAGCGGGTGATGTAGGCCACGCCGGGCGAGGGCAGGGGGCCGATCATCAGCACATCCGCCCCGAGCGACATGACGCCCGCGGCGAGCGCCGTCTCGAGCATGTAACCAGAGAGGCGGGTGTCCTTGCCGACGACGATGGTAGTGCGGCCGGTCGGGTGCCGTTGCGAGCTGGTCTTGGCGAAGACGTGCGCGGCGGCGCGACCGAGCTTCAGCGCGGTCTCGGCGGTCACCGGCTCGATATTCGCCGTCCCGCGCACGCCGTCGGTGCCGAAGATTTTCCGAGCTTTCGGGCTGGCGCTATTTGGGCGGGGTTTTTGCATCGCGGCCGATCTCAAACTGGAAGTTCTGTTTTTGCGCCTGGAATTGGATCCTAGAAGGCAAGGTGGTCGCTTCGATGCTCTTTTTGATGACCGTCCAGAGCACCAGCGCGAGCACGAGCGAGACGCTCTTCGCCTGCCAGTTTTGCAGTATCAGCTTTTTCATGTTTCAAGGAGAGGAGTTCCGCCAGCCGCCGGCGGAAGCTCTCGGGATCGAATTCTCTTTCGATGATCCCGGCGTGACAAATCGAAACGATCCCCGTCTCCTCCGAGATCACGATGACGACGGCGTCGGATTGCTCCGTGAGCCCGAGCGCCGCGCGGTGGCGGGTGCCGAGCGTGCGGTCGAGATCGACCACCTGGCTCACGGGAAAGAGGCAGCCCGCCGCCACCACCCGGCCGCCGCTGACGATGATGCCCCCGTCGTGGAGCGGCGTCTTTGGAAAGAAAATCGTGACGACGAGTTCCTTGGAAAACGGGCAGTCGAGATGCACGCCGGTCTCGGCAAAGCTGTCCAGCGCCTGGCTGCGCTCGATGGCGATGAGCGCGCCGAGTTGTTTGTTGGCCAGCTCGAAGGTCATCTCCGAGATCACGTCGATGTCTTCGGGGCTCTGGCTGGCGCCAAAGAAAAGCCGCTGGCTGCCGAGGGCCGCGAGACCCCGCCGCAGCTCGGGCTGAAAGATGACGACGAGCGCGAGGATGAGCACCGCGGAGAGCGTCTTGAAGATCCAGCCGATCACCGGCAGCCCGAAGAATTCCGAGATCAGAGTGCCACCGAGGAAGAGCGTGACCAGGCCAAGGAGCACGTTCGCCCCGGGCGTCCCCTTGAAGAATTTCCACGAGTAGTAGATCGCCACCGTCAGGAGGGTGATCTCGAGCGCGTCCTTCCAGTGCGCCGCGGCAAAGTGCAGGGCGTTCGAGATCATCAGGAGGCCGCAGGCGGGAGGATGGCTTCAGTCATTCGGAGCGCCTCGACATTCGGGCGCACTGCGTGAACCCGGATGACGTTCGCCCCTTTGGCCCGGCCGTACCCGGTGAGCGCGACGGTGGGCCACTCGCGGTCTTCGAGCGCGGTGGTGCCGAGCACTTTGCCAAGGAAGGATTTTCGCGAGACGCCGAGGACCAGCGGGCGGTCCGCGACCCGGAGCGAGGCGAGATTCCGCAGGAGGGCGAGATTGTGCTCGAGGGCTTTGCCAAAGCCGATTCCGGGGTCGAAGGCGATTCGCTCGGCGATCATCCCGCAGGCTAGACACCGGGCGTACGCCTGTCGAAAGAAATCCCGGACTTCCGCGCACACGTCGTCGTAGCGCGGCGCCGCCTGCATGTCGCGCGGGGTGCCCCGCATGTGCATCGCGATCACCGCGGCCCTCGTTTGGATCGCCACGCCGATCATCGCAGGGTCCCGGAGGCCGGAGACGTCGTTGACGATCCCCGCGCCGGCCGCCATCGCCGCCCGGGCGACGGCGGGCTTCATGGTGTCGATGGAGAGGCAGAAGGTTGAGTGTCGAGTGTGGAGTGTGGAGTGGAGCGCCAGCCGCTCGATCACCGGGATGACGCGGCGCAACTCCTCGGCCTCGGGCACCGGATCGGCCCCCGGGCGCGTGGATTCGCCGCCGATGTCGATGATCTCCGCACCCTCGGCGGCGAGCCGCAGCGCGTGGGCGACCGCCGCATCCACGTCGATGAAGCGTCCACCGTCGGAAAAGGAATCCGGCGTCACATTCACCACGCCCATGATCGCCGCGCGTCGGCTGAGATCGAAGGTGTGGTGCGGCGTTTCCCAAAGCATGGCTCTGTGGATGCAAGGCTTCGGGAGCTTTGGCAACCGCAACCCGCCGCGGAGCCGGTCATGCGAATCGGGATTCTCTCTGGACGACCGACAAAAACACCACGGCCGTGTAACTGGCCGCCAAAAATCACGGATTCATGAGTGGGAGGCTCTGCGCGAAAGTGCAAGTCGTGAGGCGTGGCGCCCGGCACGCCGGGTGCCGGGCATCGTGAGAGGCGGCGCAGTCGATTACGGTGCGGAGTGGCGGTTGAATGGGCTTGCGAGGCCCAGGCCGGCGGCGGATTTGGTCCGCCGCCGGCCTGGCTGGCGCCTCGGGGAGCGGCCCTCCGTGGCCAGAGCCTCGCGAATCTTGCGTTCCCCCTTGTCATTTTTCCCACGACGAAACTACGCTGGCCCGGTGATCGCCCCCTCCCCGGCATCTCATCCCGATTGCCGCCGCGTTTCCTTTGAGACGACGCGGTGGTCGCTGGTGCTCGCTGCAAATGACTCGAGCGCCGGCACCGCGCGCCGGGCGCTGGATGAACTCTGCCGGATCTACCGCTACCCGCTTTATTGCTTCGTGCGGCGGGCCGGATATCAGCACGCCGATGCGGACGACGTGATTCAGGGATTCTTCGCGCAGCTCCTGGCGCGCGGTTTTTTCGCCCAGGCCGAAGCCCGCAAGGGCCGGCTCCGCGGCTTCCTCCTGGCGAGCCTCGAGTGGTATCTGCGTGACGAGGCGCGTCGCGCGGGGACGGTGAAGCGCGGCGGCAGGATCCGATTCATCCCGCTGGATTTTGCGGAGGCCGAGGCGCGATTCGCCGAGATGGCCATGGACCACGGTTCGCCGGAGGAATGCATGGATCGCGCGTGGGCTCTGGAAGTCTTGAGGCAAACGATGCAGACGATCCGCCACGAGTGGAGGTGCGCCGGACGCGCGGCGCTGTACGAGGCCCTGCGACCCTGGCTGCTCACGCCGCTGGTCGCATCCGAGACCCGCCAGATCGCCGCGCGCTGCGAGCTCAGCGAGGAAAACGTCCGCATCACCCTGCACCGGCTGCGGAAGCACTACGGCCGGGCCATCCGCGAGGTAGTGGCGGAGACCGTCGGCTCCGAGGACGAGATCGACCCGGAGATGGCACTCCTGCGCTCCGCCCTCGGCTGACGATGGCCGCCACGGTGTGCGCGGGGTGCGGTGCGGCGATTCCCGCATTCTTCGAAGGCGCCTGTCCGCGGTGCCTGTTCGCTCTCGGGGCCGGCTCGCTGTCCGCGGATGTGCTGAGCGAGGATCGGGAAGAAGCGGACTTTGCGCCATTCCAAATCGGCGGCTACCGCGCGGTGCGCAAGCTCGGGGGCGGGGGAATGGGCGAAGTCTTCGAAGCGGAGGAGATCGCCACGGGCCGGCGGGTCGCCTTGAAGATGCTGAAGCGCGCGATCGCCTCGGCGGAGACGCGCAGGCTCTTCCTCCGCGAAGGCCGGCTCGCCGCGGCGATCACCCATCCGAACAGCGTGTACATCTTCGGCACGGAAGAGATCGAGGGAACCCCGGTGATCGTGATGGAGCTGGTCGAGGGCGGCTCCCTGAAGGAAGAAATAGCCCGGGACGGCCCGCTGCCGGCGCCTGCGGCGGTCGATGCCATCCTGCAGGTGATCGCCGGGCTCGAAGCCTCGGCGGCGGCGGGCGTGCTGCACCGCGACGTGAAGCCGGCGAATTGCTTCCGCGCTCCGGATGGCGTGGTGAAGGTGGGAGACTTCGGCCTGTCGATCTCGACCGCCGCGCAGGCGGACAGCCAGCACACCGCGGCAGGGCTGGTGCTGGGGACGCTCGCCTACGCGGCCCCGGAGCAGCTCCGCGGGGAGGAGGTGGATGTGCGCGCGGACCTCTATTCCGTGGGCGCGACTCTCTACACGCTGCTCACCGGCCATCCTCCTTTCGCACACGAGAGTGCCGTGCAGCTCATCGCGTCCGTCCTCGAGACGCCGCCGCCGCCGCTCCGCGAGTTCCGCCGCGATCTTCCAGCCGGCCTCGCCGCGGTGGTCGCCCGGTGTCTGGCCAAAAAACGCGAGGAGCGTCCCGCCGACTATGCCAGCTTGCGCGCGGAGCTGCTCCCGTTCAGCTCCGCGGTGCCGAGGCCCGCGCCGCTGGCCCTGCGTTTCCTCGCGGACTTTGTGGACGAGCTTTTCGCCTGGCTGCCCGCGCGGTTGGTCGAGGTCTTTTTCATCGGCGATCTCGTCGGCTACTTTCTCGAGCATCGCACCTTCGCGTCCTTCGCCCCGCAGATCCCGGTCTTTCTCCTCTACCTGGGCTACTTCGCGGTGTGCGAGGGCCGCTGGGGAGCAGGCTGCGGCAAGGCGCTCTGCGGCATCCGCGTCGTCGGGATGGATCGCTCCGCGCCGGGCATCCCGCGCGCCGCGATCCGGGCCTTCTGGTGGCTGCTCCCCTTCTTCGTCTGTGAGGCCGCGGCCTTCTGGCTGATCTCGCCGGCGGAGCGAGCGGAGATGCGGGCCTCTGGGCAGAATACCCCGATGCTCTTCGGATTCTCTTTCGTGGGCGTGTGCGCCCTGGTGTCGTTCCTCCTTTTCGTCACCGCGCGCCGCAGCAATGGTTTCGCCGCCATCCAGGATTTGATGAGCAAGACGCGGGTGGTGATGCGGGCGGGCGCCGCGGC
>JBGSYE010000096.1:0-3402 GCA_041751075.1 Chthoniobacteraceae bacterium | reverse complement strand
CGGCAAGGCGGCGCAACGGGCCAGCAATCCACCGAGTCCGGTGACCGGCGTCAGATAGGTCGTGCGCCCGGCGAGCGCGCGGGTTTCGGGATCGAGCCTGGCCACTTCACCGGCATCCGGCGCGCGGAAGCTGAAGGTGCGAACGGGGGTGCCGAGCCGTTCCAAGGTAAGCACTTCCCGCGAGACGAAGGTCTCGGAGGCTTTGGGAAACGCGGCGGCGACAAAGGCGATCTTCATGAGGCCACCGGTGGGGAAGCCGGCGACGGCCGGTGCGCCGCCATCCACATCCAGCGCGGCAGCAGGAGACGGTCAATCAGAAGCGCCGTGGCCTGCGAGGCCAGGCCCGCGATTTTCCCCGTGCCGCCGAAAGCCGCGCGCAACGTCCGCCCGGCGATCTTCATTTCGTGAGCCACGAGCACTATTTCCCGACCGAGAAAAATGGCCCACTCGCGCAGCGATGCCGGCCAGTAGTGCTAGAAGAAAAAGTAGAGCCGCATGCCCTGGCGGCTGCGGTGCATGAGGCGCGGCCGGCCGGCTGATGCGACGTGATGATGATGGATCAAGGCAGCCGGTTCGTAGCGAATGAGAAAGCCGGCGGCCCGCACCCGCGTGATCAAATCCACCTCTTCGTAGCCACGCACGAACCGCTCATCGTAGCCGCCGATCCGGGTGATCGCCGATTTGCGCAAGGCCATGTTGGCACTGCCGAAGAACTGCGCGTCCGCGGGATTGGCGATGAGTCGATAGAGCCCATTCGGCCCGAGACTTCCGCGGCCTTTCAGATTGTCCGCGAAGCCGTGGTTCTCGATCCCGCCGGCGACCACGGCGATCTGCGGATCGCTGGCAAAGGTCCGCTCGATCACCTCCAGCCAATGCGGTTCGGGAACACAGTCGTCGTCGCACATCGCCACGCAATCCGTGGTGCTCGCGTCGATGCCCGCCTGGCGGCACGCGGCGAGGCCGAGATCCGGGCAATACAGGTACTGCACCCGCGGGTCGGCCGTGGCCACCGCGCGCGTGTCATCCGTCGAGCCATTGTCCACCACGACGATGCACTCCGGGGCCAGCGTTTGCTGAGCCAGGGCGGCAAGCGCGCGGCGCAGGGAGTGCGCGCGATCCCGCGTGCAAATGATGATGCTGATCGAAAGCGGCATGGTGGCTTCGCTACTTCAGGACCGTCAGTTCGAAGATGATTTCGTAAGCGGGAAAGAAGCCGCAAACTCCCGCCTCGTAGCGCGCCGGGTAGCGGTTGGCGAAACGCTCGATGAACCGATCGCGGGTGTTTCGGAACCAGCTCTGCTCCTTCACAAAACGAGGCGTGATCTTGATCTCGCGCCGCTTGAACTGGAAGCAGCGCTGCGTCTCCGCGGACTTGCCACCTTCATGGGTCATGCAGTCGAGGCTGAAGTAGTTGAAGAAGCGGCGATGGTTCAATTCATAGGCCCAGCGGTTCGACTGATGCGGCACCCGCACCAGAATGGAGGTGCCGGCCTGGGCCACGCGAAAGGCTTCGAGCAGGAGCAGGCGCGGCTCGGCGACGTGCTCAAGGATGTGCGACATGTGAACGAACGCGAAATCGTCATCCGGAAACGGCAGCTTCTGCGTCTGGTCGAAATCGCAGAGGACATCGACGTCTTTTCCGGGGTGTGCATCGACGCCGATCACGCTGTAGCGGTCGTCGGTGAGTTTGCTGTTTCCGCAGCCGAAATCGAGGGCGCGCGGTTTAGGTGGGTTGGGCATGGGCGGGTGTTTGGTGTTTGATTTTGAAGACGAGAAAAAGACTGCACGCTCCCCACGCGGCGATGCTGGCCGTGTAGGCCAGCGCGGCGCTCATGAAACCCATCGTCGGAGCGAAGAGAATGATGCCGCCAAGGAGAACAACGGCCCGCACCAGGTTGGCTCCGGTGTTCCAGAAGGAGCGGTCGGCACTGAGCAAAAGTGCCGGCACCCAGAGCAGCGCGCCCCAGATGGTCAGGCCCACCAGCATCACTTGCAGGCCCGCGGCCGCGCTCGCGAAGTCCCTTCCGCCAAAGGCCCGGACGACCGGACCCGCGCAGAGAATCATCGCGCCGGCAATGGCCGCAAGAGGGAGGGCCATCGAGAACGAAGCGCGGCGCAGACGCGACCAGAGTTCCGCGCGCTTGTGCTCGTTCTGGTAGGCCCGGGCGAGCATCGGGAAGAGCACCTGACTCATCGCGTCGATGACGATGCCGGCCTGATCCACGATCAACCGGCAGAGCCGGTAATATCCCGCGGCCGCCGGACCGGCGAGTTTGCCGACGAGGAGTGTGTCGAGGCTCGTCGAAGCCAGCCGCGTGGTCGCGGTGAGATTCGTGCTGAGCATGAAACGGCCGATCTGAGGCATCCGCGGACGCAGCGGGGCCCAGGAAAAAAAGCGCCGCCAGGCGAAGCCGTTTTCCACCAACGCCACCGCCACCAGCCACGAGGTCAGCAGCGTGGCCACGAGAGCGCATCCGATCTCGACACCGACGAATCCCGCCAACCCAAAATCGCCAAAGACCACGACGGCCGCCGCACCGAGACGGAGCAGCGAAACCCCCGCCTGGATGACGCTCGCCCGCGTGAATTTGTCGAAGTAGCGCAGCAGTCCGGTGGACGTGCTGTCCGTCATCTGCACGAGCAGGATGAGCGCATAAATGCGCAGCAAAGTGTCGAGCCCGGTATCGCCAAAAAAGAAGCGGGCGCCGACGACCGCCAAAGCTTGGCACAAGGCAAAGGCCGTGAGACCGGAAAGCACGTCCACCGTGTAGCAGAAGCCGATCAGCGCGTGGGCTCCGGGCTCGTCGCCGGCGTGACGATATTCGGCGAGATACTTGATGACGGTCTCCCACACCCGGCAGCCGATCAGGCCGCCGATCAACCCGACGAACCCCAGAATCATGCCGAGCTTGCCGTAGCGCTCCGCCGTCAGGTAGTGCGCGATCATCGGCCCGCGAACGATGCCGATTCCCGCAGCCAGCGCCTTGGCAGTGAAGACCGGCGCCGCGGCGCGCACGACCCTGTGCAGAAAACGGTCGCTCAGACCACCGGCAGAACCGTCCGCGATCGTTTCCATTTTCTCCACGGCACGGCACACGGGCGCTGGAGCTTCAGCGGGCATGGGTGCGACGGAGGAAAGTGAGGCTGGCCGGATTCATTATTTGAGTCATTGCGGAAGCCTGCATTTGCCTGCCGGGAACGACGCGGAGGACCAAAGCCGACGCTGTGCCCGAGCGCGCGCGGAGCAGTCGGTATCCGACAGGCGGGAAACTGTGTAGGCCACTGGTTCGGCGATCATCAGCCGCGCGAGCCCGCGGCGGAAAAGGACGGCCCACTCGCTGGCACGCTGGCGCCCGTGGGGCGTCGAATCTCCCCGCGCGGCGCGGCGAGCAGGCGGGCGTA
>JBGSYE010000095.1:0-2515 GCA_041751075.1 Chthoniobacteraceae bacterium | reverse complement strand
AGGCGGAAGTCAGGCTCGCCTTCGCCGCGGTCCACGCGGTCGAGGAAAGCGGCGAGGTCGATGAGCTTCGCGCGCGCGTCCATGAAGTAGAGGTCGAGGAGTTGCTGGCGGGTCATGGGGAGGAGGCGTGGAAGGTGAAGGTGAAAAGTGGAATGTCGCGTTCGCCGCTGAGTGGAGCATTCCACTTTCCACTCCCGACGCGCCACAGCCCCGGAGCGAAGGCTGCCGGGGCTGTGCGCAATTCGGGATGTGGAACGGAGCCTTATTCGCAGGCGCCGAAATCCTTGTGCCCCTTTTCCTTCGCCTGGCTGAGCTTCTCGAAGAGGGCCGTGGCGTCATCGGTCTTGCCCGCCTTCACCGCGGCGTCGAGTTCGTCGAACATTTTGCCTAGCTCGGTCATCTGCTGCTTGTACTTGTCGAGATAGGCGGTCTTCTCCGCGGCGGGGATGTCCTTGGTCTGCGCGGGCTGCATCGCGAGCGAGGCGTCGATGTTCTTTTTGATGCCAGCGATGAGCTGGACGTTTTCGTCTTTCTTCGTCGCGTCGGCGACCTGGCGCTTGAGCGTGCGCAAGTTCTTGTTCATCGCCTTCATTTCCTTCAGCAACGGCGTGTCGTCCTCCGCGGCGAGGGCCGCGGTGAAGCCGAGGGCGAGGGTCATGGCGAGGGTGAGGAGGGATTTGAGTTTCATAAGTGATTTGGTGTGCGATGGGAGCTTTGAGAATGCGGCGGTCGTTGCCAAGATTTTCTTCGGCAATCCGCGCGGGTGGCAGACGGCGGGGCTGGCGGAGTTGTTCAATGCTTTGTCTGCCCATGGGCCTGTGTTCCGCCATTGACCCTCCCCGCGCCGCTCGCGATGTTCGAAATCCTATGACTGATCAGACTCCTGCTGTGGTCAAGCCCGTGGAGGGCTGGCACGTTTTGCATCTCTTTTACCGGATCGAGAATGGCGCGTGGGCGCTGCTGAGCCCGGATGAAAAGCTCGCGGCCAAGACGCAATTCACGGAAGTCGTGCAGGACATCCGTGCGCTGCCGGAGACGCAGTTGCTCGTCTTCAGCATGGTGTCGCCCAAGGCCGACCTCGGATTCATGCTCATCGCGCCCGATCTGCATGTGGCGAATGCGGCGGAGAAACGGCTGACCCTCGCCTTCGGGCCGGACGTGCTAGTGCCGGTGTACAGCTTCCTCTCGCTCACGGAATCGAGCGAATACACGACCAAGGATAACGAATACGCGGCGACGCTGCAGCGTGAGCAGGGGCTCGAGCCGGGCACGCCGGAGTTTGAGCAGGCGATGGGCGAATTCACCGCGCGCATGGCGAAATACAAGAAGGACAAGCTCTACCCGCTGCTCCCGGTCTGGGAGGTCTTCTGCTTTTACCCGATGAACAAACGCCGCGGCACGGATGGGCAGAATTGGTACGCGCTGCCCTTTGAAGAGCGCAAGCGGCTCATGGCGGGGCACGCGAAGGTGGGGCGCACGTATCACGGCAAGATCCTCCAGCTCATCACCGGCGCCACGGGGCTCGATGATTGGGAGTGGGGCGTGACGCTCTTTGCGCACGACACTTTCGACCTCAAGGCGATCGTCTATGAGATGCGCTTCGATCCGGTGAGCGCGCACTACGCGGAGTTCGGCGAGTTTTACATCGGCCTGAGCGTGCCGCTCGACGAGCTGCTCCGCAGGCTCCAGCTCTGAGAATTGGCGCTGTTGAAATGAGCCACGGACAGACACGGACAGACACGGACCAGGCGATGATCGAAAGCGCGCATTCCACGCGGAGCCACGACCAGTCCGTGTCTGTCCGTGTCTGTCCGTGGCAAAATTCCAGGATCTCTTGTCGGAGGACGCAGTGCTTGTGAAGCCGCGTCTCGTTTTCCTCGTGCTCTGCTGGGCGGTCTTTGGGGGGTACGTGTGGCAAACCGCCGCGCAGCTCCCGGAGCGCGTGGCCACGCACTTCGGCATGGATGGCGCGCCGAATGGCTGGATGACGCGCGCCGGCCATGTGCGCTTCACAACGCTCACCGGCATCGGCAGTTCGGGTTTCGTGCTCGCGGTTTTTGGCTTCATCCGCTGGTGCGGCGACGCGGGGCTGAATATCCCGAACAAGGAATACTGGATCGCGCCGGAGCGACGGGAGGCGACCTACGAATTCGTTCAGCGGCAGGGCTTCCTCTTTGCGTGCATCGTGCTCGGTTTCATTGCGGGAGTGCATCGCACGATCCTGGTCTCCAATTTGCGTTCGCCGGCGTCGCTGTCGGGGAACGACGTGGCCTGGCTGGGAGGCGGCTTTGGCGGCGTGACGCTGGTGTGGTTGGCGGTTTTCGTCGGCCGTTTCTTTCGCAAGCCCGCATGAACGACAAACTCGCCACTCTCCGCGCGGACCTCCGCGCGCACGCGCCGCTCGTCATCGCCTACAGCGGCGGCGTCGATAGCGCCTATCTCCTCGCGGAGGCGCACCGGACGCTCGGCGACGCCGTGCTCGGCGTGATCGCCGACAGCCCGAGCCTGCCCCGGC
>JBGSYE010000094.1:0-6380 GCA_041751075.1 Chthoniobacteraceae bacterium | reverse complement strand
TCCAAGTGTCGATCTTCGCGAGATAGGGATTCTCGGTCGCCATGAAGCGCCGCACAAAGCCGGCGAGTTCGTCTTCATGGGCGTCGGGGGCAAGGTAGAGGGCGGAGGGGAGGCAGAACGCGACGACGGGGTCGTCGATCTCCTTCGAGTAGCTTCGCTCGGGGCCGATCTGCTTGAAACCGAGGAGGTCGTAAAACCCCCCGTGGACGGCGCTGACTGAGATGATGGAGTGGCTGTAGCCGGCTTTGATGACGTGAGCGGCGGCGCAACGCATCAGCTCTGTCGGTACGTTGGTTTTGCGGAAATTACTGGCCACGACTTGGTTGCTCCACTCGCAAAACCCGCCCTCCGGAAGCTGTTCACGGAGGGCATCCAGTTCGGGCTTGAAGGCGCGATCTGAAGGAAGGCCGCAGTCTTGAGTGTCGCCCACGACGCTCAGTACGCCGACGACTCTGCCTTTGGATTTCGCGACGAAGGTGGCCATTTCGGCGGTGGCTTCGAAGACACGGAGCCGCATTCCGTGCTCCTTGGGAGTGCAATACCCGCGTTCGACGAAGACTTCGTGAACGAGCCCATAGGCGGCACGGAGATCTTCCGCGGAGCACGCACGCGTGATTTCCACGCCGGGCGTCTTTTCCGCAAAGAGTCCGCAGCGTTTCAATAGTGCGATCTTTCGATTGGTCCGCTGGGACGGTAGAGCGCAGGTGTTCGATTCGACACGCGGGAGCGCAGTAGGATTTCTGTCGCCGCCTTCGTTTGGTGTTGGTGTCGGCGGATGCGGACTCCGCGGTTCCCGTTGTGCAGCTCTGGCGAAGGTCGATTCGACGGGTTCAGTGCTGGGGAGCCCCGAAATAGATCGTCCAACCACGACGGTAATGCCCGGGGGTGCAGTTTCAGTGCTGTGACGAGAGATAGCAGACATTCCTTATGTATGGAAATTATAGCTAACATCATGCCGCGGATCCCTGGCCCTGACGGAAATCCCGCTTGCGAAGGCTTGGCTGGTCTATCGACGCGCTTTCGCTCCTCCAGAGCGTCGCAGAAGGAGGATGTCCGAAAGTCGCCAGAGGATCGAATCCGGTGTTCATGCGAGGATGGATCGGCAGGACACGCCAAGCCCATTAGGAAGGACTGTGTGCTACTGAGCCGTTCCGCCCGAACCAGGGGGATTCGCGCCCTGTCGTCGATTCCATGGTTGGGGACGACGCCGTGCGCGCCTCCCGCCGTTACAGCTCCTTGATGAAGATGTTGCGGAATTGCACCAGCGAAGGCGGACTGGTCCACTTGCCGTCTTTCATGGCGCCGTGGTGCTGGAGGCCGATTGGGCCCCGATGGGGCATGCCGGGGATTGCCGGGCTTTCGACGACTTTCTGGCCGTTGAGAGCCACGGTCACCGCGCCTTTGCGCACGGTGATTTGGAAGCGGTTCCACTTCTTGATCTCGCTGTCGGCTTTCGCCTTTGGCGTCACGGCGGCGCGCACTTCGGGTGGCATCGCGTGATCGCGGCGGACGCCGTACATCTCGCCGGAGCCGATCGGCCAGCACCAGATATTCACCTGATGCTTCATACTCCCAGCGAGCAAGATCCCGGAGTCGGAGTCCGGCAGCGAGAGCTGCACGAGCTTGCCCTCGGCGTCCTTTGCATCAGATCCGTCGGGCAGGATCTGGCAGACGCGCGGATTCGTGTAAGGCGTCTCCTTGATCCGCCAATCGACGATGAGCGTGTAGTCGCCGTATTCCTTCGCGGTCCAAAGATGCTTTTCGCCAGGCGCCTCGCTGCGCGCGTCGTAGTCGATGACGCCGTCCTGCGCATTCCAGTGGCCGTTGTCGCCTTCCGGCACTTTCCAACCGGTGAAATCGACGCCGTTGAAAAGCGAGACGAAACCTTCGTAGGCATTCGCCGTCTGCTCAGGCGGCGTATTCGAGGAAGGCAGCTCCTTGAGGAAGATGTTCTTGAAGTGGCACTCCGCACCTTCGCTTTCGAGCGCGATGAAACCTTTCCGCGGCACGCAATCTTTGCCCACCGTCGTCTCCTTCCCATTCACCTCAAGGCGAATTTCTCCCGCGTTGCAAGTAATGCGGTAGTGATTCCACTCCGGCGAAGCCTTGCTCCGATCCTCCGTCGGAAAGCTGCGCTTGCCGCTCTTGGCGATGCGCCCCTTCGGGGTCATCTCCGCGCCCCAGATGGGGAAAATGTCGCCGTGCGTCGTGAACCACTCGTTGTTTCCCTTTTTCTCGCCGTAGGCAGTGTCGAGCACCTGCACCTCGATGCCCCGCGTGTAGCCGGTGCCCATCGCGGGGATGCCGTCGCCCCAGATGAAGACGCCGCTGTTCCCCTTTGGCGTCATGTGCCGCCACTCCACATCGAGGATGAAGTTTTCGTACATCTTCGCCGAACGCATATAGCCGGTCGGCTTGCCATTCGTGACGACCATCCCCTCGCGCACAGTAAAAGTATCCGGCGCCACATTCACCGGCACCCAGTCTGTGAGATCTTTGCCGTTGAAGATAGGAGCGAAGCCGGGCGGCGGAGAGTCTGCGGCGGTGAGCAGGGGAGTGGTGGCGAGGAGAGCTAAGAGGAGTGCGTTAGTTTTCATGGGGGCGGAGGGGCGCTGAGCTAACCCACAAGCGCGGACTTCATCGAGAAACTTCCGCCAATGGCGACCGGCCTTTGAGCGGCAGCCGATCAATGACGGCGTCTGGCGCCACCATCCGGGGACGCGAGCGATCGAGCTTTTCGCCGAAGGCACGAGCTATCCGTGGGGCGTGGATTTCGACGCGCACGGCGAATGGTTCATCACCGCGTGCGTCATCCCGCACCTCTATCATCTCAGCCAGTGCAGACGTTATTTCCGGCAAGCGGGTCAGCACTTCATCCCTTCATCTTCGACGACATCAAGACTATCGCCGACGACGTCCACTACGGTGACGGCACCTTCGGCTCCATGAAGCAGGACGGCAAAGTGGACCGCGCGCTGTCCGCGAGAATGGCGACCGATACTTCCGCAGTCGGCGGCGGCCACGCGCACTGCGGGCTCGCCATTTATCAGGCGGGGGAATTTCCCGCCGCGTAAAGCCGATGCCGCGCGCGGCCCGCAGGTCTTCACCATGACGTGCGGCACCTGTCATCAGCTCTTCGGACAAGGCATCGCGCTCGGCCCCGATCCCACCGGATCGAATCGCGCCGACCTCGGCTACCTCCTCGAGAACGTCCTTGCCCCGAGTGCCGTGGTCGGGAAAGACTACATGCTCAATGTTTTCACCATGAAGGACGGCTCGGTCATCAGCGGCATGGTGCGCGGGGAGACGCCGGAATTCATCAAGCTCGCCATGCCCGGCGGCAGCATCGCCGACGTGAAGCTCGCCGAGGTCGCCAGCCGTCAGGAGTTGCCGAACTCGCTGATGCCTCCGGGTTTGTTCGAGGCGCTGCCGATCGAGCAGGTGGCCGATCTCGTGAAATACCTCGCCAGCCCGCGGCAGGTACCGCTGCCCGGTGAAAAGGCCGAGGCGGTCACAACGAGAGTCGGGAGCCGTGTACCGGCGGCCGCAGACGGCGTGACCCGTTTCGAAAGCGAGTCACTCATCGCTGCGGCGAAAGCGAGCGGCGGCACGGTGAAAGCGCAGGCGATGAATCGCTTCGGCCCCGCATGGTCCGGCGACAGCCAGCTCTGGTGGACCGGCGGCAAACCCGGCGACACGCTCACCCTCGTCCTCGCGGAGGCGCAGCCCGGCACGCGCGAGGTGACCATCTTCCCCACCACGGCAAGGGACTACGCCCGAATGAAAGTCACCGTGAACGGCGAAATCCAGGAAGCCGATCTCTTCAGCGAAAAGGTGCTGCCCGGCCAGCCGCTGGTCTTTTCCAAAGTCCCCGTCTCACCCTCCGAGCCGCTCAAGGTCACCCTCGAAATCATCGGCGCCAACCCAGCCGCCAAACCCAGCCACATGATCGGCATCGACCGCATCGAGGTGAAGTGACCCGGTCCGCATCTTTGCGGCTGATCGCGGCTCCTTGATCGCACGCCTTTTTTCGCAGCCACTGTTGAGAAATGAAACGCTGCCTCGCCTGGTTCACGAATCTCTATCTCCTCTGGCTCGTCGGCACGGCGGTCGTCGCCTTTGTGCATCCGCCGACGATGCTGTGGTTCTCGGGGCAGTGGATCGTCTCGGCCTTGAGCGTCGCGATGCTCGGAATGGGGCTCACACTCACCATCGATGACTTCCGCGGTTTGCTGAGAATGCCGGGCGCAGTGGCGCTCGGCTTCGCCTCGCAGTACACGCTCATGCCGCTCATCGGCTGGTTCATCGCGTGGGCGCTGAAGCTGGAGCCGGGCTTCGCGGTCGGCCTCATCCTCGTCGCGAGCTGTCCCGGTGGCATGGCGTCGAATATGATCACCTTCCTCGCCCGCGCGAACGTGGCGCTCTCCGTCGTGCTCACGATGGTCTCCACGTTGCTCGCCTTTCTCTTCACACCGATGTGGACCAGCGCGCTCGCCGGCCAATACGTGCCCGTCGATGCATGGGGCCTGTGCAAGTCCACCCTGCAAGCCGTGGTCGCGCCCGTGCTCCTCGGCGTGCTGTGCAACTGGCGTTTCCCGCGAACCGTCGCCAAAGTTGCCGACCTCGGGCCGGCAGCGGCCGTCGTAGCGCTGAGCATGATCACCGGCGGCATCGTCGCCGCGAACGCGTCCCAGATTGCGTCAAATTTCGGCAAACTCGTCGTCGCGGCCTTCCTGCTTCACGTGTTCGGCTTCGCGCTTGGGTATGCCGTGAGCAAAGTGCTGCGTTATCCCGAGGGCGTGGCGCGGACGGTGAGCATCGAGGTCGGTATGCAAAATGGCGGCATGGCCGCAATGCTCGCGCGCAAACACTTCGCCATGCAACCGCTCGCCGCGGTGCCCGCCGTCTTCAGCGGCGTGATGCAAAACATCCTCGGCGGACTGCTCGCTGCATGGTGGCGGAGCCGACGCGGCGAAACGCTGGTGGGCGAATTGCCGCCGGGCGTCATCGTGCCGCCGGCGGAACCGATGCCCTGATGAGCCGCGCGGATATTTACTACTGGAAGTGCGATCGGCCCGCGGCTTTCCACGGCACACAGATGCGGCGTGACGTCGATGCGCAGAGCGCGGCGCGACTCCGTGAAGCGCTGCGGCGGCACTTCGCGGCGTCGAGCGTCGAGTTGAGCCCGGCGCAAAGTCAGGGCAATCACCTGACGTGGAATGCCGACGTGGACGGTGTGGCCATGTTCATCCGCGTGGAGGATGGACCCGAGAAGGACGATCACCTCGAGGTGGAATCCGCGGTGCTCGAACAGGTGCGCGCGACCGGGGTGCCGACGCCGCGCGTTCACGGCACGGATGTCCGTCGCACCAAGGTGCCCTTCGCGTGGCAGGCGCTCGAACGGATCGAGCATCCGGCGCTCAATCACTGGTACAAGCAGGGCCAGCTCGATGTCGCGCAGGTTGCTTTCGAGTTGGGTGTTGCGGTGGCGAAGTGGCAGAGCGTTCGTCCCTCCTGCTATGGCCCCTTCGATGCGACTGTGTGGCGCGATGCCCGCTCGCTCTCCGGGTATCACGCGAGCTACGAGGATTACTTCCACCTGCGCCTCGATCAGCACCTGCGCTTTCTCGAAGACCGGGAGTTTCTCCCACGCGACCAGCGCCGTGAAATCGAGCGCGCAGTCGCCAGCCACCACGCGCTGCTGCGGATCGAAGGTGGATGCCTCGTCCACAAGGATCTCGCGCTCTGGAATGTCCTCGGCAGCGAAACGCACATCGCGGCGTTTATCGACTTCGACGACGCCATCTCCGGCGATCCGCTAGACGACCTCTCGCTGCTCGCCTGCTTCCACGACGCCGCATTTCTCCGGCAAGCTTTCGTCGGCTACGAAACCATCCGTGCGTTTCCAAACGAACACCGCCGCCGCTTCTGGCTGCATCTGCTGCGCAACATGATCGTCAAGGCCGTCATCCGCGTCGGTGCGGGTTACTTCGAGCGCGACGCGGGATTTTTCCTCATCGGCGCCGGGAGCAACGGCGCAGACTTGAAAGACTTCACGCAACAGCGCCTCGCCCTTGCCCTCCACAGCCTCGCCACTGACGCCGATCTCTCCATCCTATGAATGACCCCGCTCCAACCATCGGCACCTGGCTCTCGACCGGTTCGCCTGCGATTGCCGAGCTCGCCGCGCTCTCCGGCTTCGCCTGGGTGCTGATCGATCTCGAACACGGCTCCGGCACCGAGGCCACCGTGCCCGATCAACTCCGCGCGCTGCGCGGCAGCCCGACGCGAGGCATCGTCCGTGTCGGCGCGCCGCATCCGGATCTCATCGCCCGCGTGCTCGATTGGGGCGCCGCCGGCATCATGGTGCCGCACGTCGA
>JBGSYE010000093.1:0-2402 GCA_041751075.1 Chthoniobacteraceae bacterium | reverse complement strand
CTGTTGGGTGAGTTCGCTGCCGAGATTCACCGCGAGCAGGGAATGCGGCCCGGTGCCCCCGGCCATCGTCACGATTTCCCCGTCGTGGTATTCGTGCTTCGTCTCCGCATCGCGCTCGAAGGCGAGATACTCGTCGGGACTCAGGAGCGGCGTCGCGGCGCTGGACATGGGTCGAAGCTATTGCGCACGCGGCACGCTCTCAAGCCCGCAGTCCGCCGCGAGCAATGCCGTTTCAGAGCGGCACGCGCTCGTAGATCGTGCGGAGCGGGAGCCGCAACTCGATTTCCGGCAGATCGACGCAGTGGTCCGGCGTCAATTGCGCCGTGCCGGGCAGCTCGATCACCTCGTGCGTCCAGCCGGCTGGCGTGCGCCGGTAGATCGCCGCATGGCAGCGCTCCTGATCGACCAGCACATAGGTGTGCAGGCTGGGAATGCTTTGGTAGGCCAGCCGTTTTTCGCGCCGATCCAGCGATGCCGTACTTTTGGAGAGCACCTCGAAGATGATCGCCGGCGTGTCACAGAAATACTTGTGCTGCCCGGCCGGCTCGCAGTTCACCATCACGTCCGGGTAGTAAAACCACTCGTCCTTTTCCCGCTCGAGATGAACCTTCATGGCGTTCGCGAACACCTCGCATTTCTTTCCGCGCAGGTGGGCGTGCAGTGCGCTGAGGATGTTCCCGCCGATCCGGTTGTGCTCCACGCTCGAAACTGCCCTCGCGAAGACTTCCCCCGCGAAATACTCGTGACGAACGTCGCTCAGGAGTTCGCGTTCCAGACACTCCCCCGGGCTTATCCAGGGAATGCGATGCGCAGTCTGCATGGGCGAAGATGTGGCGGCGGCAGCCATGCAAGTCAACCGCCGCACGGAACCGCGCCCGTGAGCCGCGTGAACGCCTCCAAATACTTCTCGCTCGTCCGCGCGATCACTTCCGCGGGCAGCGGCGGGGCGGGCGGCGTCTTGTCCCAGGTGACCGTTTCAAGATAGTCGCGCACGAACTGCTTGTCGAAGCTGGGCGGGCTGATTCCGAGCGCGTACTGGTCCGCGGGCCAGAAGCGCGAGCTGTCCGGCGTCAGGCATTCGTCGATCAGGATCACGCGGTCGTCGAGCAGGCCAAACTCGAATTTCGTGTCCGCCACGATGATCCCGCGCTCCGCCGCATACGCGCGTCCTTCCTCGTAAATGCGGACGCTCAGCGCGCGCACCTGCTCCGCCACTTTGTCGCCGATGAGCCGGCGGCATTCGTCCCACGCGATGTTCATATCGTGTCCGCTCGCCGCTTTCGTCGAGGGTGTGAAGATCGTCTCCGGCAGCTTCGCCGCCTGCGCCAAACCCTCCGGCAGCGCGATCCCGCAGATCGTCCGCGTGGCCTGATACTCCTTCCAACCCGAGCCCGCGAGATACCCGCGGACCACGCACTCGACCGGGAGCGGACGCGCTTTGCGCACGATCATCGAGCGCCCGGAAAGTTCCGCCGCAAAAGGCTTCAGCGCCTCCGGGAAGCGTGCGAAGTCCGTCTCGACGAGATGATTTTCCACGAAGTCGAAGCGCCGAAACCAAAACTCCGACAGCCCGCTGAGGACCGCCCCCTTGGATGGAATGGCGTTTGGCAGAATGCAGTCGAACGCGCTGATGCGATCCGTCGCGACGAGCAGCAGATGTTCGCCGAGGTCGAAGATTTCGCGCACCTTGCCACTGGCGACTTTGCGGACGCCGGGGAGTTCGAGAGTGAGGAGTTCCATGCAGCGGGCAGGATGACCGGCGCACCGCAAAACTTCCAACACCGAAGCGGCGCCAGCAGAGAAAGCGCGCCTGCTCAACGCAGCAACCGACAGCCGACCGTAGCCGCCGACGTGAGGAGGCTTCGCTTCTCCCTGCCTTGCGGGATGACGCCGGTGGCTACGGTACGATCGTCGCGCGGTAGCTGCGGGCGGGCCGCGAGAGCGCGCTCGGATCGCTGAACTGAAACGTCGCGCCCGTGCCGGAAAGCTGATCGTTGAAGAGCCGCCAGTCCGAGGGGAACAGGCTTCCGGTGGATTCGATCCGGTAGGTCTTTCCTGAAACGGTCGGCAGCGTGAGGCGCGCGTCGCTGCCTACACGGTCGATCGTCATCGTGAATCGACTCGCGGGATTGCGGGGATTCGTGCCGGCGCGCAGCTCGTCGAGATTCGAGTCGCCGTCGCCGTCCGCATCGTCGTTTGCCCGCGACTGGTCGTTCTCCTGTCCGGTCGGATGATTCCAATAAAGCTGCGTCCAGGCGTCGGGGATGCCGTCGGGCGGCATGTCGCTATCGGTCGTCGAGACGGGGACGTTGCCGGAAAACACCGACGAATTGCCGGTCAGATCCGTGGCGGTCGCGGAGACGATGTAACCCGCGGGGACGGAGGCGGCGAGCGGGGCGGCG
>JBGSYE010000092.1:0-9351 GCA_041751075.1 Chthoniobacteraceae bacterium | reverse complement strand
ATCAGGACTCGCAGTGGCGAGAAACGCGTCCACGTCGCCGGGCGCCGGGGGCAGGCCAATCAAGTCGAGGTGCAACCGCCGCAATAGCGTCCCACGATCGGTTTCGGCGGACGGCGCAATCCCTTTTTCTTCGAGACGCGCGAGAATGAAGCGATCGATTTCGTTCGCGGGCCAGCGAGGGTGCTTGATTGCCGGAATCGTGGGACGGGCGAGCGGACGGAACGACCACCACTCGCGCGCCTTGTCCCAGTCGATGCTCTCCTTCGCCTTCACCGCGGCGACAGTGTCTGCCGCGCGCGGATCGGGCGCGCCCATTTGCACCCACTGCACGAGCGCCGCGATCTGCTCGGGCGGCAGCTTCTTCTTCGGCGGCATCGCCATGTCTTCGTCGAGATGGCGCACGGCCTCGATGATGAGGCTCGCCTCGGGATCGCCGGGGGTGATCGCCGGCCCGGTGTCGCCGCCCTTCTGCACCCCGGCGCGCGAGTCGAGCACCAGCCCGCCCTTGATCTTCTTTGCGTCCGCGCTGTGGCACTCGTAACAGCTCTCCACGAGCACCGGGCGGATCTTGCTCTCGAAAAATGCCACCTGCTCCGCCGTCGGCTCATCGGCAAATGCGACGCGCCCCGGCTCCGCGATCGCGCCTTCGCCCGCCCACACTTCCAGGCCCGAGAGATTCGCCGCACCATGGCTCGCCGCCCGCGCGGAGACCGTGAGCCGGCCCTCCACGCTCTCGCACTTCCAGGGACCGAGCCGCTTCCACATCCCAGCCGTGCCGCTCTCGAATGCCTCGACCACCGGGAGCCCATTCACGAGCAGATCGAAGCGCTCATTGTTATTGTCCTCCCACACGTAGGCGAAGACCTGATACGCGCCCGGCGGCACATTGCGGAATTCCAGGTCCACCTTGCTCCCCCACACGCTGCTGCGGATCATCTGCGTGCGTGCCGCATCCGAGGGCGGGCGGAGCGCGACCTTCTGATTCGCAAAGGTCTTGCCCGTCGCCTTGAAGTCTGCCGCCTCCGCCCCGGCCTCGTAGGAATGCCCGTCGATGGTCAGCGCCGGCCCGTTGAGATTGATCCCCCGGAAGAACGTCGCGTCGGCGGCGTCAAGCTGGGCGGAGATCAGGCCGAGCAGTGCGGCGGGGAAGATGCGGAGAAAGCGAGTCATGGCTGGGGAGCGGATCCCGGATTTATCGGCAACGATGATCCCGCAAGGGCCGATTCGCTAGTCCGCAAAAGCACGGACGCGCTCCTTCCCGCCGATGCACCACAGGTGCTTCGCGGTGCGGATGAAGATGTCGCCGTCGGAGATCGCGAAGGAGGAGTTGGTGTGTTCGCCGAGAGAGTTTGTGGCGAGCAACTCGAACTTCGGGCTCGCGCGGAAGACAAAGGCGTCTCCGCCTTGATTCATCGCGTGACATTTTCCATCGGCGATGACGATGGAGGACCAGTTCGTGCCGCTCGGGCCGGGGCCTTTGAGGCGTTCTTCCCAGACGACCTTGCCGGTCTTCAGCTCGATGCACTCGGCGATGCCGGGATCGTCGAGGATGAAAATGTGCCCGGCGCGGATCGCGCCGGAGCCGATGCGCTGCCTGGTGCGCGGATGATGCCACACGCGGTGCGAGTCCGTGACATCGCCGGAGCCGCCGGCCTTTACCGCGACGGCCTGGCCATTGAAGCCGCCCATCGCGACGACGATCCCGTCGGCAAAGAGCGGGGACGTATAGACGAGCTGGTTGATGCCGCCGCTGGTCCACAGCTCCTTCCCCGTGGCGGGATCGAAGGCGCAGACGCGGTTTGGATACGTCATCAGCAGCTCGTCGCGCGCGCCGACGCGGCGAACCAGCGGATCGCTCCACGAGCCGAGCCACGGCGCCTTGGCACTCGTTCCCTCGGCCTTCTCGCCGGAGTGGCCGCCGGGTTCGTCGTGCTGCCAGACGGTCTTGCCGGTCTTCTTGTCGAGCGCGATGAGGAAGGTGCGCGGGCCGGGGCCGAAGTTCAGGCAACAACGATCGCCGTGCAGCACGGGCGACGCGGCATTGCCCCAGATGTGCGTCTGTTTTCCGAGGTCGCGATGCCAGAGTTCCTTGCCGGCAGAGTCGTAGCACCACAAGCCGGCGGAGCCGAAGGAGACGATCACGCGCTCGCCGTCGGTCACGGGCGACGCGGAGCATTGGGGGTTGGTTTTGTGGGTCAGTTCGCCGGCGGGAAAGGTGGTGCCGGCGCGCCACAGCTCGCGGCCCGTGGCGCGGTCAAAGCACAGGAGCATCCGGCGGCCCTCGCTTTCGATGGCCTGGGTGAGGAAGACACGATCGCCCCAGACGACCGGCGTGGAATTGCCGCGATCCGGCAGCGGCGTTTTCCATTTCACGTTCTCCGTGGGCGACCACTTCAGCGGCACGCCAGTTTCTTTTGAGATGCCGTCGGAGGTGGTGCCGCGCCAGGCGGGCCAGTTTTCCGCCCCGGCGCTGAAGGTGAATCCGGCGAGGAGAGTGGCGCAGCAGAGCAGGGGAGATTTCATGGCGTGAAAGCTAACCTCGCCGCGGAACGGAATGCAGGCGCGAATTGCGCGCGGCTTCGAGCGCGAGATCAGCGCGCCCTTTCAAACTCCGAAAGCTGCCGGGAGAGCAGAAAGCCCGACTTGCACTGGATGAGGATGAAAATGCCGATCAAGCCCACCCAGAGCGACTGCGTCTGCCACGCCCAATACAGGACGCCGATGCCGGCGAGCGCGCCGAAGATGGTGACCACGAGGAGACTCCGGGCGCGGCCCATCACGAACCACAGCAGCGACTGCAGGATCTGCCCGCCGTCGAGTGGATAGATCGGCAGCATATTGAAGATGAGCAGGGCGAGATTGATCCACCCGAGCGTGCGCACGCAGCGCACCAGATCCGCGGAGGCCCACCCGCTGCCGCGCACCGCATCCAGCGCAAAGTAGAACACCGGGATCAGCGCCACATTCACCAGCGGGCCCGCGGCGATACTCCAGAGGATCGCGCCCGGACGCTGCGGCGGGCTTACGAAGGCCACGCCGCCGAGGGGCCAGAGCACGATGCGATTTGCCGCACCGCCGACCTGGCGGCAGGCGAAGGCGTGGCCGAATTCGTGCAGCAAGACGATGCCGAACAGCGCGAGGTATTCGTACACATTCCAGATCGGCGAACTGTAGGCCCCGCTGCGAAACTGAATCTGATACGCGGCGACCAGGAACCACATCCAGTGGATCGACACATTGATGCCGCGGAAGGTGAAGAAGTGGAACGAACCGGATTGGCTGGGCATCATGGCGGGTGGCGGAAGGAAATAGGATGAAGGATGAAGGTGCTCGCCGCGGCTCGATTCCGTCCGGCTACTGCTTCATGGCCCTCGCCAGGCTCACGTCGAGGCCGAAGAGCCGCCACTTCGGCGTCTCGTAGGTGTATTTGAAGGAGAAGAGGACATTCGCCGGATCGCCCGGATAGTAGCCGCGGGCGAAAAGCAGCCCCTCGGTGGTGATCGTGGGCGGCTCGGAGAAGATCGCCTGCTGCCCTTTGATGTGTCCGACCGAGATCTTCTGGTCGATGAATCCCTGGAAGGCGCGTTTCATCTTCCCCTTCGTCACCTGCTCCTGCCAGGCCTCGGAGATCTCGTCGTAGAAACCGTCGAACGATCCCTGCTGCACGCTTTCGTCGAAGAGCAGCAGCGTCGTTTCCACGAGCCCGCGAATCTCCTCGTCCGTGGGCATCGGATGGCTGACCCCGTCGGTGAAATCCCGCCCCCGGCCCACCGCCCCGAAAAGATTCGCGGCGATCCCCGTCTCGACGCTGCGCGGTGCGCGGACGGAAAAGATGCGCCACACCCCGCGCTCGTCCACGAGCGTCACCGTGAGCGGCGCCTTCACCCCGGCCTTGTCCGTGACCTCGATCTGCAACTTCGCCGTATTGCCCTCAAACTCCGGCGCGGCGCTGTGCACCGAGAGCACGGTCACGAGCCCGAGTTCCCTGCTCGTCTGCTCAAAGCGCTTCTCCGACTGCTGCGCTTTGAAGCCGAGCGAAGTCGATTCGTAGGCTTCGCTGGCGCGGCCATTGGCGATCAGCCCAAAAAAGGTTTTCGCCGCTTCGACCGGGTCGCCCTTTCTCGCACAGGAGGGCAGGAGGAAGGTGAGAGCCAGGAGACCGGCGCGGATGACAGCGGGCATGCGCGCGGAGACTGCCAGCATCACGCGCTCAACTCAAGCATCCGGCGGATCGGCACCTCGGCACGGGCGCGGATCGCTTCCGGGATCACGATCTCCGGCGCGAGATGCAGCAGGCAGTCGTGCAGCTTCTCGAGGGTGTTCTTCTTCATGTAGCGGCAGTCCGCGCACGCGCAATGGTCGGTCGGCCCGGGGATGAAGGTCTTCCCCGGAATCTCCCGCCGCAGCCGATGCAGCATGCCGGACTCCGTGACGATGATGATCGCGGGCGCCGGTGAGCTCTTGCAGTAGCTCACCATCTTCTCCGTCGAGCACACCTCATCGGCGAGCATCCGCACCGCAAAGGTGCATTCGGGATGCGCGACCACCGGCGCGTCCGGATATTCCGCGCGGATGCGCTCGATCGAGTCGCGGGTGAATTCCACATGCACGTAGCAGTGCCCTTTCCAGAGATCCATCTTCCGCCCCGTCTGCTCCATCACCCACGCGCCGAGATTTTCATCCGGGACGAAAAGGATGTTCCGATCCTTCGGCACCGCCTCGACCATCTTCACGGCATTGCCGCTCGTGCAGATCACGTCGCTCAGCGCCTTCACGCCCGCCGAGCAGTTGATGTAGGCGACCACGTAGTAGTTCTTGTCCGCATGTGCCTTCAGGTGCGCGGCCAGTTTGTCGGGCGGACATGAATCGCTGAGCGAGCAGCCCGCATCGAGATCGGGCAGCACCACGGTCTTTGTCGGGTTCACGATCTTCGCCGTCTCGGCCATGAAGTGGACGCCGCAAAAGACGATCACCTCGGCATCGGTCTCCGCCGCCCGATAGCTGAGCCCGAGCGAATCGCCGACGAAGTCCGCGAGTTCCTGGATCTCTTTCACCTGATAGTTGTGCGCGAGGATCACCGCGTTCCGTTCGCGTTTGAGCTCGAGGATTTCTTCGGAGAGATCGACGCCGAGAGTGGGCATGCCGTGAACTTCAGGCCTCACGCGGCGGGATTCACGCAGAATCTTTCAGCGGAAGGCGCGGGCATCGAGCGCGGGAGAGACCGCCCCCGCCGAAGGTGCGCGCTTTTGATCGTCCGGCGTGAATGCTCGACCGTGTCGATGCGATTGGATGGATATCTTTGAAAACGCAGAGGCGCAGAGACGCAGAGGACGCAGAGAAAAATTCGCCAATGGGGTCGGCTCAGGGTCGGCTCACATCTGCTGAGGGCTCTCGAGGGCTTCTCTGCGCTCTCTGTGTCTCCGCGTCTCTGCGTAAAAAGCAACGCGCAACTGCATCGCTGCAACTACGCTCCCGGGGCATGTCCACGACACATTCCTTCGCCGCCCTCATTCTCCTCGCGCTGGTCTCGACGAGTCATGGGCAATTCAGCGCGGCGTTTTTTCAGGACGAGGCTTATTGGGGAGATGGCAAGGCGGAGTTCAATACCTACGAGGCGCAGCTCGTGCGCTACGGCCAGCCGCGTCCGAGCGAGGTGATCCACATCCTCGTGCGCGAACCCTTCTCCAATCGCGAACTGGTGAAGGCGGAGCCGGGGAGCTCGGGCGGGAGCTATCCGGTGATCAAGCTCAACCAAATCCTGCGCATCCCGACGGGCGTCTATGTGTACCAGCAGATGCACTCGGCCTTCTGGCGCACAGACTCCGGCCGGCTCGTGAAGGCGACGCTGACGAGCAATGATTCGTGCGGGAATACGTACAAGGAATTCCGCGCGCTCACGGGCCCGATGGCCTGGTTCGGTGGCGGGTGGCGCTACGAGTGGCGGACGTATTGGGAGGGCGCGAGCGCTGGCGCCGAGACCATCCGAGCCGCGGGCGACGCGATCTTCTACGACGAACTGCCGGTGCGCGTGCGGACCATCGACTTCGGCGGAGGGAGTGGGGAATTCGTGGTGTCGATGGCGCCCACGATCATTGGCTCGAAGAAAGGGGAGGTGAAGTTTTCTCCAGCGACGGTGAAGTGGGTGACCGGGGCGCAGGCGATCACCGTGGAGGTGGCGCACGCGGCAGGCATGGATCGCTTTTCCCTCGATGGGAAAGCACCGCACTTCCTGCGGGAATGGCAGCAGGCGGATGGCGGGCGACTCACGCTGCGACGGAGTGTGAAACTGGACTACTGGAACTACAACAAAGTGGGAGACGCGGAGCGGGCCTTTGCGAAACCGTAGGGGATGCCGCTGGAATCCTGACGACTGCTTGACAGGGTTGGTGGGAATCCCTTGAAGAGCGGGCCAACGCTCACTCGCCACCCCACGGTATGAACAAGTATCTCGCAGAATTCATCGGCACTTTTTGGTTGGTCCTCGGAGGCTGCGGCAGTGCCGTTCTCGCGGCTGCCTTTCCCGAAGTCGGCATCGGCCTGCTCGGTGTTTCCTTCGCCTTTGGGTTGACCGTGATGACGATGGCTTACGGGCTGGGTCACATCTCGGGCTGCCATCTGAATCCCGCGGTCTCCATCGGGCTCTGGGCGGGCGGGCGTTTCCCTGCCGGCAATCTGGTTCCTTACATCCTCGCGCAAGTGGTCGGCGGGCTCGCCGGAGCGGCCGTGCTCTACTTCATCGCCAGCGGCAAAGCCGGCTTTGATGTGTCCGCCGGCTTCGCCTCGAATGGCTACGGTGAACATTCCCCCGGGAAGTTTTCGATGGGCGCTGCCTTGGTCACGGAGATTGTCATGACGATGATGTTTCTCTTCATCATTCTCGGCTCGACCGACAAGCGGGCGCCGCTGGGCTTCGCCCCGCTGCCCGTCGGCCTGGGGCTGACTTTGATCCACCTCGTCAGCATTCCCGTCACCAATACATCGGTGAATCCCGCGCGCAGCACCGGCGTGGCCGTGTTTGTCGGTGATTGGGCGATTGGGCAGTTGTGGCTGTTTTGGGTGGCGCCGATCGTCGGGGCACTCCTCGGTTCCCTCATTTACCGGTTCGTCTTCGAAGACAAGGAAACACCCAAGGCCTGAGCCGGGTCCATGCAATTGGCTCTGGGGATAAACGCTGAGACGCTGAGACGCGGAGGCCGCCAAGGGATGGCTGGCCGCACGCACCATCTCGAAGAAGTCTTTTAACGATCGCTGCGAAACCCGATACAAGCTCTCCCTCCAACCGGCGCCCCATCCCGCGGCGCTCCACCACTCTCACTCAATGCCTGACGAAATCGCCCTCTCCGCAGTCCCCCCTGAAGGAATCCCGCAAGCGAAATGCCCCTTCCATCACACAGCCGGCGGCGGCACTTCGAACCAGGACTGGTGGCCGAAGCGGTTGAAAGTCGAGCTGCTGCACCAGCATTCCGCCAAGTCCGATCCGATGGATGGGGACTTCAATTACGCGGAGGAGTTCAACAGTCTCGATCTCGCGGCGGTAAAGAAAGATCTCGCGGCGCTGATGATCGACTCGCAGGACTGGTGGCCGGCGGACTTCGGGCATTATGGCGGCCTTTTCATCCGCATGGCATGGCACAGCACCGGCACCTACCGGACCGGTGACGGACGCGGGGGCGGTGGCCGGGGCCAGCAGCGTTTCGCGCCGCTCAATAGCTGGCCGGATAATGTGAGCCTGGACAAGGCGCGCCGCCTCCTCTGGCCGATCAAGCAAAAGTATGGCCGGAGGATCTCGTGGGCCGACCTGATGATCCTCACCGGCAACGTCGCGCTCGAGACGATGGGCTTTAAGACGTTCGGTTTCGCCGGTGGCCGGGAGGATACCTGGGAGCCGGATCACGACGTCTATTGGGGCGCCGAATCCACCTGGCTTGGGGGCGACATCCGCTACGCCCACGGTTCCGAGGGCGTCGAGAAGGAGGGCGGGGTGCTCGTGTCCGACGACGATGCGGATGGGGACATCCACAGCCGCAATTTGGAGAATCCGCTGGCTGCGGTGCAGATGGGTCTGATCTACGTCAATCCCGAAGGTCCGGACGGCAACCCCGATCCTCTCAAGGCGGCCTATGACATCCGCGAGACCTTCGCCCGCATGGCGATGAACGACGAGGAGACGGTGGCGCTCATCGCCGGCGGCCACACCTTCGGCAAGACCCACGGCGCCGGTCCGGCGACCCATGTGGGGGATGAACCGGAAGCGGCCGGCCTCGAGGGACAGGGCTTCGGCTGGAAGAATAGCTACGGCACGGGCAAAGGCGCCGATACCATCACCAGTGGCCTGGAAGTGACGTGGACGACCACGCCCACGAAGTGGGGCAACGGCTACTTCGAGAGCCTGTTCGGTTACGAGTGGGAACTCACGAAAAGCCCCGCCGGCGCGCAACAGTGGAGGCCAAAAGATGGCGCTGGCGCGGGCACCGTGCCGCACGCGCATGACCCGTCCAAACGAATCGCGCCTGCCATGCTGACCACCGACATCGCCCTGCGGATGGACCCGGCTTACGAGAAAATCTCGCGGCGCTTCCTGGAGAATCCCGATCAGTTCGCCGACGCCTTTGCCCGCGCTTGGTTCAAGCTCACGCACCGCGACATGGGTCCGCGCGCACGTTATCTCGGGCCGGAGGTTCCCGCCGAGGAACTCCTCTGGCAGGATCCGATTCCCGCGGTCGATCACCCCTTGATCGATGCGCAGGACATCGCCTCGCTGAAGGGCAAGATCCTCGCTTCCGGTCTATCCATCTCCGAGTTGGTTTCGACTGCCTGGGCGTCGGCATCCACCTTCCGTGGCTCCGACAAGCGCGGAGGTGCGAACGGCGCCCGCATTCGTCTGGCGCCGCAGAAGGATTGGCAAGTCAACCAGCCTGCCCGACTGGCCAAGGTGCTCAGGATGCTGGAAGGCATTCAGAGTGCATTCAATGGCACAGCAACCGGCGGCAAGAAGGTCTCACTCGCGGACCTGATCGTCCTCGCCGGTTGCGCGGGCGTCGAGAAGGCTGCGAAAAATGCCGGTCACGACGTCCCCGTTCCCTTCACGCCAGGACGCATGGACGCCTCGGCGGAGCAGACCGACGTGGAAGCCTTCGCCGTGCTCGAGCCGATAGCGGACGGCTTCCGCAATTTCCTCAAGGGCAAGTTCACGGTCCCAGCCGAAGCGCTGCTGATCGATAAGGCGCAATTGCTAACTCTCACCGCGCCCGAAATGACGGTGCTCGTGGGCGGCATGCGTGTCTTGGGCGTCAACGCCGATGGCGAGAAGCACGGCGTATTCACCCAGCGCCCCGAGACGCTTACCAACGC
>JBGSYE010000091.1:0-9124 GCA_041751075.1 Chthoniobacteraceae bacterium | reverse complement strand
GCAGATGCACGGTGATGCCGCTGGCGCCGCCGCGCTCCGCCGCGGCGGCGGCGACGGCGAGGTCGGGTTCAGAGTTGGGCGAGTCCGGCGTGCCGGCGTAGCGCGCCTGCCGGAGCGTGGCGACGTGGTCGATATTGACGCCGAGGGTCATGGGGAAAATTTGAAATCCGAAACTCGAAATCCGAAACAAACTTCAAAAGCGCGAAAGCCGGAAAATCGGAGTGGGATGCGCACGGTGCACCGGACCGTTTCGCGATTTCGCTTCATTCGAATTTGTTTCGGTTTTTGGATTTCGAGTTTCGAGTTTTCCCCTAGTGCCGGAAATGCCGCACGCCGGTGCAGATCATCGCCATCTTCCGTTCATTCGCGGCGGCGATCACTTCATCATCCTTCACCGAGCCGCCGGGCTGGATCGCGCAGGTCGCGCCGGCTTCGGCGGCGGCGATGAGGCCGTCGGGGAAGGGGAAGAAGGCGTCGCTGGCCACGGCGCAGCCGGGCAGCTCGTCCTTGAGCCCGGCATCGTGCGCCTTCCAGATCGCGATGCGCGACGCATCCACCCGCGACATCTGCCCCGCGCCGATGCCGAGCGTCCGGTCGGCTTTCGCATACACGATGGCGTTGGACTTCACATGCTTCACCACGCGCCAGCCAAAGAGCATCGCCGCCAGCTCCCGCGCGTCCGGCTTCCGCTCCGTCACCACCTTCTCCTCGAGTCCCGTCTCCGCGACCCCGTCGCGGCTCTGCACCAGCACGCCGCCGATCACCGATCGCACCAGGATATCCGCGTCCGGCTCGGTGGCCTTTGGCGCCGTGAGCTTTCTCATCAGGCGCAGATTTTTCTTCTTCTGCAGCAGCGCGCGCGCGTCGGCCTCGAACTCCGGCGCGATGATCACTTCGCTGAAGATGCCCGCGATCGCCCGCGCCAGCGGCTCGGTGAGCGGGCGATTGCAGATGATGATGCCGCCGAAGGGCGCCTGCTTGTCCGTCGCGAAAGCCTTGTCCCACGCCTCGCGCAGGTCCGCGTCGCTCCCCACGCCACAGGGGTTGGTGTGCTTGAGGATGGCCACCGTCGGCTCGGCGAACTCATCGATCAGCTCCGAAGCCGCGGTGATGTCCAGGATGTTATTATACGAGAGATCCTTGCCGTGGAGCTTTTGGAAATGCTCGTCCCACGAGCCGTAGAGTGCGCCCGTCTGGTGCGGATTCTCGCCGTAGCGCAGCCGGGCCACGCAGGGCAGCGAGATGGAAAAGGATGACGTCGCCTCCTGCTCACGGTTCAGGTAATTCGCGATCGCCTCGTCGTAGCCCGAGGTGACCACGAAGACCTTGATCCCGAGCCGCTCGCGCAGCTTCAGCGTCGTCGTGCCTTCATTGTCGCGGATGCTCTCCAGCACCGCGTCGTAGTCCGCCGGATCCACGGCCACCGTCACCGAGCGGTAATTCTTCGCCGCACTGCGGAGCATCGAAGGCCCTCCGATATCGATCTGCTCGATCGCCTCCTCCAGCGTCGTCTCAGGCTTTGCGATCGTCTGCTCAAAGGGGTAGAGATTCACCACCACCAGATCGATCGGCAGGATCCCGTGCTCCTCCGCCTGCGCCACATGGTCCTCCTTCTCGCGCAGATAGAGCAGTCCCCCGTGGACCTTCGGGTGCAGCGTCTTCACCCGCCCGTCGAGCATCTCGGGAAAGCCCGTGAAATCCGAGATCTCCCGCACCTGGATCCCCTCCCTGGCCAGCAGACTCGCCGTGCCGCCAGTGGAGATGATTTCGATCCCGAACCCGGAGAGCGCGCGGGCAAAAGGGACGAGCCCGGTCTTGTCCGATACGGAGATGAGGGCGCGAGCGATTTTGCGCGGATGATTCATGGACCGTGAACGCTAGGGCACCCCCGCGCCGGAGGTCAACCTGTCGCTCGGCGCACGCCGCCGTACCAGCAAGTACACCCAGCCCCACCGCCGGAGTCGGGGCCGTCTTGCCAGCGGGGCGGACTGGCACTACAAGCTCCACTCCTCACCGCTCCACCGCAAACTCAAAAAATTGAAACCACCCACCGATGGCGTCTGAAATCCAAGTCCAGGAGATCGTTCACACCATGGAGGAGGGGAAGGGAAGAGCGTGGATCCAGCTCGCGCTGCTGATCGCGGTCGTCGCCTTCGTCGTCAACCTCTGGTTCTTCCGCGACGCGGGCTTCAAGGGGCTCGGCCATCCAATCGCCATCGACCAGGCGCAGATCGCGCGGGAGATCGCGCGAGGTCATGGCTTCTCGACGAAATTCGTCCGCCCGGCGGCGCTCTGGCAGTTTCACGAAAAGCTCGGCGCCTTCCCGGTCGATCGGATGCCCGACACCTATCACGCGCCGCTTCACCCCTGGCTGAATTCCTTTCTCCTCCGGGCGATCAAGGACAAGTGGGAGATGACCACCAAGCAGCTCATCTATCCGGCCGATCAGGTGATCGCGGGATTGTCGGTCTTCTTTTTCCTCGCCTCGGTAGTCGTGAATTACTTCATCGCCCGCCATCTCTTCGACCACCGGCTGGCGATGCTCGGCGTCGGCCTGGTGCTGATGTGCCAGCGGCTCTGGGATTACGCGCTCTCCGGCCTGCCCCAGATGCTCATGCTCTTTCTCTTCAGCATCGCGGCGTATCTGCTCCTGCGGGCCATCGAGGCGCGGCAGGAAGGCCGGGCGGCGATCCCGTGGCTCATCGGCGTGGGCCTGTGCTTCGGGCTGCTCGCGCTCGCCCACGGGCTGACGATCTGGGTCTTCGTGGGGGTGCTCGTCTTCTGCGTCATCTTTTTCCGGCCGATGGGCCTCCACGCGGCGATCATGGTCGCCATCTTCCTCCTCTGCTACAGCCCGTGGCTGGTGCGCAACCAGCGCGTGTGCGGCTCGCCGGTCGGCCTCGGCTGGTATTCCGCGCTCTCGGAGATCATCGGCTCGGAGAGTGTCATCATGCGGTCGATGAACGTGTCGGCGGGCGGGATCACGCCGCGATCCTATGGCGAAAAAATCCGCCGGCGGACCATGGATCAGGTGCAGGATCTCGTCGTGCTCCTCGGCACCCTCGTCCTGGCGCCGGTCTTCTTCCTCTCGCTGCTCCATCTCTTTAAAAACCCGGTGACCGCGGCCTTTCGGTGGTGCGTGCTCTCGGCGTGGCTCTTCGGAGTGCTCGGGATGGCCATGTTTGGATTCGCGGAGGAGGACGGGGTCCGGGCAAATGATTTGCACGTTCTGTTCATCCCGCTGATGACCTTTTACGGGCTGGCCTTCGTCCTCGTGCTCTGGTCGCGCCTCGAGCTGAATTACCGCCTCGTCCGGGTCGCATTCATGGTCCTGCTCTTCCTCGTCTCGACCGTTCCGTTTCTCCTGACTTTCAAGCGCCTGATCGGCCCGGCGCAACTGCCCTGGAACTGGCCGCCCTACATTCCGCCCTACATCGCGGTGCTCCGAGGCTGGACGCTGGAGCGCGAGATGATGATCGCGTCGGACATGCCGTGGGGCGTGGCCTGGTATGCCGATCGCAAGAGCCTTTACCTGCCGATGTCGCTCCGGGCCTTCACCGTGCTCACTGACTACGATCAGTTGAAGGGCCAGGTGATCGGCATCTATCTGACTCCGATCTCAGCGAATTCGAGTTTCCTGTATTCGATCGTGAAGGGCGAGTGGTCCGATTGGGCGCCCTACATCTTGAGGAGGACCGAATCGCGCGATCTCCCCTTCAAAGCCTCGACCGCGCTGCCCAAGGACAACGATTGCGTCTTCTACGCCGATCGCGACCGGTGGACGAGTCGGGAGGACTGAGGCGCGGCGCTTTCCACGCGAGTGCCCGAGATCACTCCTCAGCCTCCGCGAGCAGCAGGGAGAGCATCCGCTCCAGCCTGCGGAATGCCGGGATGTCGAAGGGAAACCCGGCGACATCCTCCGGCGGCGCAATGTCCGCCCATCGGAGGAATCCGCCGCCCGTGATCACCGGGCGGCCTTCCGCCCCAAGATCCAGCACTCGCTTGCCGCGCGGCATGGTCGCATCAAGCGAGGATCGCGCGCAGGACGCGGAGATTTTCCGCATCGTCGAAAAGCGCGCGGATTGGAATCCGGAATCCCGGCACCGCCGCGCTCGCGACTTCGCCGCTGCCGGACTTGAGCGCGAGATCGAAGCGCCCGTCGCGCGGGAGATATTGCTCGAGGATTTCCCGCTCCGCATCGACCAGCCAATACTCCCCCACGCCGTGCTGCTCGAAATCACGATACTTCACGCCGCGGTCGCGATCCTCGGTGGAGGCCGAGAGCACCTCGCAGATGAAATCCGGGATGGGAAACTTCATCGTCGCCGGCTCGATGAGGGCTGCCTTCGCGGGACCGAAGAAGACCACATCGGGCTCGTAGTCATTGCGCGGCAAGACGCAGAGCGCCTTTTCGCCCCGCACCGCGCCGAGCGAGTGCAACCGCACATGCGTCCGCAACATTTCGTGCAGGCGATCACGGACCTCCAGGTGTCGATTCTTCGCGGGCGAATGCATGATGGTTTCTCCATTGATGAACTCCGCCTTTTGCTCCTCGGTGATCTCGTCGTAGAAGCGTATCCGCCGCAGGCGCTCGGCCTCGAGCGTGGCCTGCAACTCCGCCACGCGATCCGGCAGCGAGGGATCGTCGAGCAGGGCAGCGGTGAGCGAACTCATGCCGGCGATCATAGCCCGCCATCCGATGGGGGACAAGGCAGGGTCTTACGCCTTCGCTGGGATCATCCCGCTCTTGCGGGCGTAGTTGAAGATGCCGCCGGCATCGATCACCGGACGCACCTCGCCGAGGGGTTTCAGCGAGTAGGTGGCGCCGTTCACGGTCAGCGTGTCGTTGTCGAAATCCAGCGTGCCGATGTCGCCCGTCTTCAGCTTGTCGCAGAGGCGCTCCGTCGCGTCGTAGGGGTAGAGTTCGCCAGTCGCCACGCAGTTCCTGAAAAAGATGCGCGCAAAGGATTCCGCCACCACAGCCTCGACGCCCGCGGCGCCCATGGCGATCGGTGCGTGCTCGCGCGAACTCCCGCACCCGAAGTTCCGTCCGGCGATGACGATCTTGTAGGGTGTCTTCAGCCCGCCGTCGGACACGAAGCGCTGCGGATAAAGATCGTCCGGCAGCCCGATCATCGCATAGCTCCCGAGCTTCTCGTATTCCTCCGCGATCGTCGGCACGAGTGTGAGATACTGCGCCGGGATGATCTGGTCGGTGTCGATGTTGTCCTTGCAGACGTAGATGGGGCTGGTGAGGGCGGGCATGGGGAGGTGGGTGATGAGGGTTGAGATTCGAGGCTTTGCGAGAAGTCCGCGGTGCGGTGAGGACAAACGAGTGGCGTCCATCGTGGAAATGGGGCGCACAGCGTAGAACCCGCGCCACTCAACACTCAACTCTCAACACTCAACTTCCCAATCACCGAAACTTCGGCTTCTGCTTCCCGCCCGGCTCCTGCGGCGTCGGCTGGGTGGCGCGGAATTGCGGACGCATACCGCTCGACGGCACATCGTCTGGCATCGGGAGCGGCACGTCGTTCACATTGAAAAGCGGATCGCCCGGATCCGCGAGGATCTCGTTGCGGATGCGGTTCTGGCGGGAGGACGACATCCGTCCGGGAGTCCCGATCTGCACCGGGTTGCGCCGGGCGGCGGATGCTATCCGCGGCCCCGCGGCAGAGGCTGGCACCGGGTCGATGTCTTCGCTGGCGACATAGCCCGGCACGCCATTGGCCGTCATCACCTTGCTGAAACCCCACTGGCGATCGAGCATCGTCAGACGTTCGCCCTTCTTCAGCATGAGGTCCGGGCCGAAGCTCTGCGCCGGTCCGTACTTGTAAAACTCAGCCGTAGGCGAAGTGACGGAGAATAAACCGGACGCGGGTCCGGCTGGCTTCACCGCACACCCGCCGGCCGCGACGACGAGACCCGCGGCGAGAGCAACGAAGTGAAGTTTGGAGATGAGAGGAAGTGACACGATCGAGACCAACTTCCTCCACTTTGCGCTAGCTCACAAATTCTCGCGGATCGGTGATCCGCCCGGTGAGCGCGCTGGCCGCCACCGTGTACGGGCTCGCGAGGAAGACCTGCGACTCTTTGTTGCCCATCCGGCCGGGAAAATTGCGGTTGGTTGCGCTGATGCACTTCATCGGCGTGTTCAGCCGGCCAAAGGTATCCACAGGTCCACCGAGGCACGCGGCGCACGAGGCATTCTCCGTCATGCGCACGCCGGCGCTCTCGAGGATGCTCCACACGCTCTGCCCGTTCCATTGCGTGTCCTTCAGCTCCTGCACGACCTTCGTCGTCGCCGGCACCCCGAAGGTGTCGATCTTCACCGTCTTCCCCTTCACCACGTGGGCAAAGGCGAGGAAGTCGCTCGTCTTCCCGCCGGTGCAGGAGCCGATGTAGGCGCGATCGAGCGACACATCGCTCATCTCCTTGGCGAGCTTGCGCTGACCCGGATCGGGATGGCACGCCACGGTCGGCTCGAGCTGCGAGAGATCGTAGGTCCGATCGAAAACGAAGGATTGTTCGCGGTCCACTTCGACGGGTTCAAACGCAGCCTTCGTGCCGTTTTCCGCCACCCGTTCGCGGACGTACGCGCCAGTCTTCTCATCGTAGGGGAAGATGCCGTTCTTGCCGCCAGCTTCGATGGCCATGTTCGCGATCGTCATCCGGTCGTCCATCGTCATCGCGTTCACGCCGGCGCCTTCCCATTGCATCGCGCGATACGTCGCCCCGTCAAAGCCGATGTCGCCGATCACATGCAGGATCACATCCTTGGCCATCACGCCCGGGCGCATCGCGCCTTCGAGGAAAAAGCGCATCGATTCCGGCACCTTGATGAGCAGCTTCCCCGTCCCGAGGATGAAACCCGCGTCGGTATTCCCGATGCCCGTCGCAAACTGATTGAACGCCCCCGCCATGCAGGTGTGCGAGTCCGTGCCGAAAAGAATTTCACCCGGCCGCGTGTGCCCTTTCCACGGCAGCGTCGTGTGGCAGACGCCGGTGTAATTCTTCCCGTACTGCTTCTTCAGTTGCCCCTGCCCGGCATCGAACTTCCAGTGGCCATTCTCATCGTCGATCACGTCGTAAAAGTACGGCAGCCCCTGCTCGCGGGAGAAGTCGCGGAGGATATCGACGTTGCGGTTCGACATCGAGTCGGCGGTGAAAATGTAGTGATCCGGGATGATCACGACCTTCCTCGAGTCCCAGACCTTCGCATCATTCCCAAATTCGCGCTTGAACACCCCGATCGTCCCCGGCCCGCACACGTCGTGCGTCATCAGGATGTCGGTATTCACCCATACATTATCTCCCGCCGCGACGTGTGTCTTGCCACTCGCGCGCGCCAGGATCTTTTCGGTCAAAGTCATAGGGGTGCGACTATCGACGCCTGACCGTTGCCAGGCAAATGGAATGTCCGGCTGGCAGGCGGCAGGCGATGATTTTGCCCTCCAACCCTTCGAGGTATTGGCGGACGGTGGTCGAACGATGGATGGCCGCGCCGTCCCAGATGATGAGCAGTTTGCCGGAGAGATGGCGTTGCAGATGACCGGGGAACCAGGGTGACCTGCGCGCTTTTGATGCTCCCGGCAAAGAGCCGGAAGTAGAAATTCGTCCAAGTCAGCCCGGTGATGGCACCGAGGTTCTTCCAATTCGAGCAGTGAAAGAGCAGCGGCGTTTGGCCCTTGGGCGACCAAGTCCGCACGCGATGCGGCTTCTGCCTCAGCCCGCTCTCGTCGATGAAGACGATCGTCATGAGCAAGAACTACCGGCAGCGCAGCATCGCCGATGCGCAGACCATGGAGGACGATCCCGACAACGAATGGCTCGCCCGCAGGCCGCGCTTTCGGCTGAACGCCGAGATGATCCGCGACAACGCGCTCGCCGCCGCCGGCTTGCTCAGCCAGCAGATCGGCGGCGCGCCCGTCTTCCCGTATGAAATGAGCGAGGCACGAGCTATCCCGCGTTATGGATTCAAAATGCGCCGCCAACCCTGAAGGGGTTGCATCCATCGTGCGAGCCGCGCTGACGGCTGAAACCCCTTCAGGGTTTGTCTGGTTTCTCGCTACGACACCCAGGGTCTGTGCCGTCTCCGCGATCGCCGCCTCTAAGAGGGCGTCTAAAAAGTAAGTGAAAGGCAGCGGATTCCAGAAATTACAACTGTGCATTTTTAACCACTTGGATTGGAAAGCTTGGGATGCCAACCCAAGAACCCTATCCCAGCAGTCTGAGCGACGCCGAATGGAAACTCCTCGAGCCACTGATCCCCGGACCGAAGCTCCTCGGACGACCTCCGCGTTACTCCAAGCGCGCCATTCTCGATGCCATCTTTTACACCGTGCGCAGTGGCTGCGCCTGGCGGCTTCTGCCTCACGATCTGCCGCCCTGGCGCATCGTCTATTATTACTTCATGATCTGGCGCCGCGACGGGCTCTGGCAGCGCATCCACGACACGCTGCGCGATCGGGTGCGCCTGCAGAGCGGAAAAAAAAAGCCCCGACCGCTGCGATCCTCGACTCTCAGAGTGTTAAAACAGCTAACCACGGAGGAGTGCGCGGTTTCGATGCAGGCAAGAAGGTGCTGGGACGAAAGCGACACCTCCTGGTGGATACGCTGGGTTTGATCCTGCACGTGGTGGTGCATTCAGCCGACATTCAGGATCGGGATGGAGCGCGACTGGTCCTGCCCGTGCTGTTGCGCCGGTTTGGCTGGCTGCGCTGTATCTTTGTCGATGGAGGTTATGCTGGGGCACTGGCGGCCTGGGCCAAAAGCTTGCTCCCTGCGCGCGGCTTGCGTCTGGAGGTCGTCAAACGCCACGCGGCCGATCAAGATCGCTTTGCCGTCCTGCCCAAACGCTGGATCGTCGAGCGCACCTTCGGCTGGCTTTCCAAGTTCCGCCGTCTGGCCAAGGACTACGAGTATCGCCCCGAGAACAGCGAGGCCATCATTCTCATCGCCGCAACCCGCCTCATGCTCGCCCGGTTATTAATCCGGCAATAAGATAGCGCCTTGATGGCAGGTGTGCCAAGATGGAGTGATGAAAGAAGATGGACGCAAGATGAGCAAGGAGCAGCAAAAGGCGGCACGGCAGCGTGCGATGAAGCTGCTGGACTCTGGATGG
>JBGSYE010000090.1:0-2784 GCA_041751075.1 Chthoniobacteraceae bacterium | reverse complement strand
GACCGACTGGCAGGCCACGCCGCCAAAGGAACTCTGGCGGCAGCCGATCGGCGCCGGCTGGTCCGCGTATGCGGTGGTCGGCGGCCGCGCCTACACCCAGGAGCAGCGCGGCGCGGAGGAGCTCGTGACCTGCTACGATCTCTTCACCGGCAGGCTGCTCTGGGCGCACGCGGATCGCGCCCGCTTCTTCCAATGGCAGGCCGGCGAAGGCCCGCACGCGACCCCCACCGTGGACGGCGGCCGCGTCTTCACCTACGGCGGCACCGGCATCCTGAACTGCCTCGACGCGCAGACCGGCCAGCGCCTCTGGACGCGGTCCGTGCTTGAGGAAAATCAGCGCGGAAATCTCGAGTGGGGTATGAGCACCTCGCCGCTGGTCTTTGACGATCGGGTAATCGTCACCGGCGGAAAGACGCCAGGCCCGGTGCTTTTCGCCTACCATCGCGAGACGGGCGAGCCGCTGTGGAAGGCGGGCCACGACGTGGCCAGCTACGCGTCGCCCATCCTCGCCACGCTCGCCGGCCGGCGCGTGATCCTGAGCAACAACGCCGCCGCGCTCACCGCGCACGATCCCGCCACGGGCGCGGTGCTCCTCGAGTATCGCTGGGGCGACGACAAGCGGCCCAAAGCCTCCCAGCCCGTCGTCCTCGAGGGCGACCGCGTGCTGGTCTCCGCGGGATACGGGATGGGCTGCCGGCTGGTGAAAGTCACCGCGACCGGCGACGGCAAACTCGCGGCCACCGAGCTCTGGCGCGGGATGCGGATGAAGACGCAATTCAACAGCGCCGTCGTCCACGGCGATCACCTCTACGGCATCGACGATGGCCGCCTCGCCTGCGTCGCGGTGGCGACGGGCGAACGGCTGTGGAAGGAAGGCAACTTCGGCTCCGGCCAGAGTCTGCTCGTCGATGATCTCCTGCTCGTGCAGAGCGAACCCGGCGCCGTCTTCCTCGCCGCCGCCAGCCCCGAGGGCTACCGTGAACTGGGAAGGATCCCCGCGCTGAGCAGCAAGACCTGGAACTTCCCGACCCTCGCCGGCCGCTACCTCCTCGTGCGCAACGATCGCGAGGCGGTGTGCTACGAGCTGCCGTAGGGCAAATACCTTTTGCAGAACCCCTGTCGCCGCGTTACCACCCACTCATGCCCGACGAAAACGAGCAGCCAGAGAAAATCTGGGACGAATACGACTGGGAGCGATTTCTCCAGCAGCAGGATCAGAAGACGGAGAAGTACATGGAACTGCTCGAGAAGTACATCGACGACCCGAATCGCGATCAGATCATCGCCCGCGAGATGGGCTGGTACCACTTGCTCGACAAGGACGGCGAGAAGTGGGCCGAAGAGGTGGACTCGCACTTCGACGAGATCGCCTCGACGGACCTCGGCGACTTCACACCCGGGATGGACGGCAGCTTTGACGACGAGGAAGGCTTCGAGCTCCACCCGCTCTATCAGGCGTCGTTTGCCCTCACGGTCTGGATCGATCAGCTCTTCGAGCAGACAGGCGACCTTCAGAGTCAACCCGCGGCGGTGCGCCTCTCGACCCAGGCGGCGGTGGCCAGCGCCAAGCTCGCGGCGGCACTGAGCGATGACGACGTGGATGAAATCGGGATGACCATCGCCTACCTCAAGCGCGCCCTGAAGGCCGTCACCCTTTGCCTCGATTCCTCCGCGCTGCTCCGGCGCGAGTCGCGCATCAGAGCGGACAGCCACGGCTCGCTCAATCAGCGCCTCTTCCAGATCCGCGACGGGATCATCGACTTGATGGGCGAGTACCGGTCGGAATTCCGGCGCCGGTACGACGGGCAGTGAATGGCGGGGAATGTGGGGGTCTTTTGCTCCTGCTCATGAACTGGAACCTGCTCTCTGTGAGGGGAGAGCACGTTCACGTTCAAGAGTAAGGGAAAGGCCGTCGCCGCATTCCCTTTTCCCCGGATGAATAACGCTCCCCACCAGCCGTCCAAAGGGCTGCCGCCAGCGCCGGAAGACGCCCCCGAGGGTCCACCCGACCTCGAACTCGTCGCCCGATCGCAGGCCGGCGATACCCAGGCTTTCAATGAACTCGTCACCCGCTACCGCAGCCGCGCTTTTTCCATGACTTACAATATGGTGCGCAACGAACAGGATGCGTGGGATCTCGCCCAGGATGGCTTCCTGAAGGCGTGGAAATCCATCGGACGATTCCGCGGGCAGTCGTCCTTTTACACCTGGCTCTACCGCATCCTCATGAATGTGAGCATCGACTGGCTGCGCAAGAAGCACATCCAGAGCGGGACGGAGTTCGACGACCAGATCGGGCTGCGCAATATCGAGCCCGGCGCCGTGACCACCCCGCGGGGGGAACTCGAGCCGTCGGCAAAAATTTCCGACCAGGAACTGCGCACCCGCATCGACGCCGCGATCGCGAAGCTCTCCGTCGAGCACCGCACCGTGATCGTGATGCGCGAGATCGACGGGCTCGAATACTCCGAGATCGCCGGGCAGGTCGGCTGCTCCATGGGCACCGTGATGTCGCGCCTTTTCTACGCCCGCAAGAAACTCCAAACCATGCTCCGAGACGTCTATGAAAGCATTTGAAGAACAATTCACCGCCTGGGTGGACGGCCAACTGACCGGCGAAGAACTCGCCGCCTTTGAGCGCGAATTCGCCTCCCGGCCCGATGCTCTCGCCGATCGCGCCGCGGCGCAGCAACTCGGCGCACTCCTCCGAAGCCAGCCCACCGCGCCGCGGCTCGCGAATCCCGACTTCTTCAATCTGCAACTGCTCCAGCGCATTGAGGCCGA
>JBGSYE010000089.1:0-13157 GCA_041751075.1 Chthoniobacteraceae bacterium | reverse complement strand
CCGAGCAGCCCCGCCACCGTCGGCAGCAGGTCGATCGTCATCACCGGTTCGCGGCATTCCGAGCCCGCCGGGATCGTGCCGGGCCAGCGCATCACCGTCGGCACGCGCACGCCGCCTTCGTATGCGGTGAGCTTGCCTTCGCGCAGGGGGCCGGCGCTGCCTGCGTGCGAGCCGTAGCTGAGGAAGGGGCCATTGTCGGAACTAAAGATCACCAGCGTGCGTTCATCGAGCCCGTGGCGCGCGAGCGCGGCGAGGATTTCGCCCACCGACCAGTCGAGTTCCTCCACCGTATCGCCATAGATGCCCGCGGCGGATTTGCCGCGGTATTTCTCCGAAGCAAAGACCGGTACATGCGGCATGACGTGCGGCACGTAGAGGAAAAACGGACGCTCCTTGTTGCGCTCGATAAACCCGACCGCGCGCTCGGTGAAGCGCCGCGTGAAGAGCGATTGATCCGGATCGGTCTCCACCACCGCGTCGCCATCGTACAGCGGCAGTGGTGGCATCTTCGCGGCGAGCACCGGATGATACTTCGAGTTGTCATTCGAGTACGGCAGGCCGAAGAACTCGTCGAAGCCGTGCCGCAGCGGTGAGAAGAACGGCGGCAGCCCGAGGTGCCACTTGCCGTAGATCGCCGTCGCGTAGCCGCGCTCCTTGCACATCTCCGGGAGCAGCCATTCATCGGCGTTGATGCCGAGCGGGCTGGTGTGATTGAGCGCCCCCTGCATCCCCACGCGATTCGCGTAGCTCCCTGTGAGCAACGCCGCCCGCGACGCGCTGCACACCGCCTGCGCGACGTAAAAGTCGGTGAACTTCATTCCTTCACGCGCCAGCCGGTCGATGTTCGGAGTGCGGATTTTTTCCGCGCCGAAGCACGCGGTATCGCCGTAGCCGAGATCGTCGGCGAGGATGAGGATGATGTTGGGCGGTGCTGCGGCAGCAAGTCGGGCGAAGAGGAAGACGAGGAGCAGGGTAAGCAATCGCATGGTGAGAGTCTGCGCCGACAGGTGGGTGGCCGTCCACCTCTGTGGTGTCCCGCTGCGGGACTTGCGCACGGTGAGCGTGCCCGCGAGAGTGCGCGCCTTTCTTTCCATGCTCACCGTTTCCCAAGTCACCAAATCCTTCGGCGGACGCACGCTCTTCGAGGATGCGTCGCTGCAGGTGAATCGCGGCGACCGCATCGGGCTCGTCGGCCCGAATGGCGCGGGGAAATCCACGCTCTTCTCCCTGATCCTCGGTGAAGCCTCGCCCGACGAGGGCCGCGTCTCGCTCGAGCGCACGGCGACGGTCGGCTTCCTCCCGCAAGAGAGCGCGCCATCGGGCGATGAGACGGTGATCGAGTTGACGTGCGCTATTTCGCCGGAGCTGGCGCAGGCGCAGCGGATCTTGAAGACCACACCGGACGACGCGCCTGAGCATCACGAAGCGCTCGCCACTTTCGACGAACACGGCGGCTGGCAGCTCGAGCCAAAGGCCAAGCGCATCCTCGCCGGGCTGGCCTTTCGCGAATCGGATTTCAACCGCGAGGCGCGGACGATGTCCGGCGGCTGGGTGATGCGCGCGCATCTCGCGCGACTGCTGGTGATGGAGCCCGCGCTGCTCCTGCTCGACGAGCCGACGAACCATCTCGATCTCGAATCGCTCGTCTGGTTTCAGAATTACCTCCGCGATTATCCCGGTGCGATCCTCATGATTTCGCACGACCGCGAGTTTCTGAATCAACTCGTCGGCTCCATCGTCGAGATCGCGCACCGGCGACTAAACCGCTACCGCGGCAACTGGGACAAATACGTGATCGAAAAGGCGGCGCGCGAGGAGCAGCAGCTTTCCGCTTACAAGAATCAGCAGAAGGAAATCGCGGCGTTGCAGGAATTCGCCGATCGCTTCCGGGCCAAGGCCAGCAAAGCCTCGCAGGCGCAGAGCAAGCTCAAGCAGATCGACCGCATGGAGAAGATCGAGGCGCCGCTCGCGCAGGAGAAGACCGTGCATTTCCGATTTCCCCAGCCGCAGCGCAGCGGTTCGCGTGTGATCGCACTCAAGGGCATCGATTTTTCCTACGGTGAAATGGTCGTGTATCGAGGGTTGGAATTCGAGGCGGAGCGTGGCCAGCGCACCGTGCTCGTCGGACCGAACGGCGCGGGGAAATCCACGCTGCTCAAGCTGCTCGGCGGCGTGCTCACGCCGCAGGCAGGCGTGCGCGAAGTCGGCTACAATGTGAAGGTCGGCTACTTCGGACAATACCGCTCCGAGTCACTCAACGAACGGCTCACCGTGCTCGAAAACGCGCTCGACATGCCGAACCCACCCTCCGAGCAGACCGCGCGCTCCGTGCTCGGCTCATTTCTCTTCCGGGGCGACGATGTGTTCAAGCCCGTGAGCGTGCTCAGCGGGGGCGAAAAGACACGGCTCGCGCTCACGAAAATCCTGCTCGATCCGCCGAATCTCCTCCTCATGGACGAGCCGACGACGCATCTCGACATCGGCTCGATCGACGCCCTCATCGGCGCGCTCGGCCAGTATGAAGGCACGCTCATTTTCATCAGCCACGACGTGCATTTCATCCGCGCGATGGCCAAGACGGTGCTGCACATCGGCGCCGGCAAGCTCACGCCGTACGCCGGCGACTACGACTACTATCTCGACAAGTCCAAGGCGACCTCCGCCCGCGCCGCGCTCACAGCCGGGGAGAAGCTGACGAACGATCAGCCGATGCAGGCCGTCGCAGCGAAGCCCGCGGCGGCGCCCGGCATGCGCGAGTCCCGCGAGCAACGCCGGGCCGATTCCGAGCAGCGCAAAGCCGAGGCAAAAGTGAAGCGCGATCACGAGCGGCGCATCGCGGACCTGGAGATGCAAATCCTCCGGCTCGAAGGCCGGCAAAAAGAACTCAGCGCCGAACTCGAAAATCCCGAGACCTACGAAGCCGGCGGCAACGCGATGCAGCTCAACCGCGAGCTGCTCTCCGTCGCCGACGACCTCGCACGCGTGACTGCGGAGTGGGAGGCGGCGAGCGCGTAGAGCGAGTGTGCCTTCCAGGCCACTCGCTACCTCGACGCGCGGAAAAGCGAGTGGCCCGGAAGGCACACTCGCTCTACGTCACCGCTCAAACGGATCGTACATGATCGGCTCGCCGCAGAACATGCATTTCGGACGGCGCTTCCCGAGCGCGCGGTTGCACTTCGGGCAGAGCTTTGGCGGAGTCTTCGTCTTGCGCGCGTCGAGCCTGCCGTCGGCCATGTCGAGCATCGTGATCTGCCGGAGCAGTTCCTTGTCTTCCAGCCCGTGCTTCTCCTGCACGATCTTCCACAGTGCTTCCGTGACGAGCAGCAGCCTTTCGACATCCGCCTTCAGGTCCGCGATCTGATCGCTCGGAGCAGCCGTGGTCGCGGGTTTGGTCGGGCGTCGATCGCCGGTGGCGCCTGCGCCGAAGTTTGAGAGAGGCATCATTTTCCCTCGAAGATTTCAGGCCGCAGCACGCCGATGAAAGGCAAATTTCGATAGTGCTTCAGGTAGTCGAGCCCGTAGCCGACCACAAATTCATCCCCGATCTCGAAGCCGACGTAGTGCGCATCGAGTTCCTCTGCGCGCGGCTTCTCCTTCCGCAGCAGGACGCAGATCCGCACGCTGGCCGGACGCGCCTCGGCGCGCAGCTTCGCGCAGATCGCGTGGAGCGTGCGCCCGCTGTCGAGGATGTCGTCCACGATCAGCACATGGCGCCCGTCCACTTGCGGGAGCGAGAGCTGGTCGAAGGTGACGACTCCGCTGCTCTCGGTGCCGCCGTGGTAGCTGGCGACGCTGAGGCAATCGAGCTGCAGCGGCAGCGGGATGCGGCGCAGCAGATCGGCGGTGAAGATGAGCGAGCCGTTGAGCACCGCGATGACCGTCAGCTCTTTGCCGTCATACTCCGTCGTGATCTCGCGCGCGATTTCGTCGAGCCGGGAGAGGATCGTCTGTTCGTGAAAGAGGATGCGGGCGACGTCGTCGAGCACTCCCGAGCTTCTACCGATGCCGCGGATGCGGCGCACGCATTTCTGAAGCGTGAAAAGTGAGCCGTCGTACTCCACAGGAATCGCGCTTGCCGCCATCGCGGCGCGTGTCGAATCTCTCGTTGGCTCCTCTTCCAACCTGAAGTCTGAAATAAACCATCTGAATACCGAACCGCCCATGCCTGTCATCGCTCGAGGTCTCGAAGGAATCATCGCTGCCGAAACCCGCATAGGAGACGTGCGTGGCGACATCGGCCAGCTCATCTACTGCGGTTACGACATCAATGAGCTGGCTGGCAAGGTAAGCTACGAAGAGGTCGTGCATCTCCTCTGGCACAACCGCCTCCCCGACCATCGTGAGCTCAAGGAACTGACCACTGCGCTCCGGGCCGAGCGCCATCTCCCCAAGGGCGTCATGGACTTCATCACCAATGCGCCGCGGGATGCGGCGCCGATCGACGTCGTGCGCACCGCCGTCTCGATGCTCGGCTGCTTTCGCACCATCCGGCCGGGGCTCGAGATGCCGGAGAACAATCAGATCGCCATCAAGCTCGTCGCGCAGATCGGGGTGATCGCCGCCTATTTCCACCGCGCCCGCACCGGTCAGCCGTTGCCGAAAACCCGCACCGATCTCAGCGAGGCCGCGCATTTTCTCTGGCTCATGACAGGCGAGGAGCCGCACGCCGATGCCGTGCAGACCCTCGATGTGGCGTATGTGCTGCACGCCGAGCACGGCTTCAATGCGAGCACCTTCACCTGCCGCGTCGTCGCCAGCACGCTCAGCGACATGTATTCCGCGATCAGCGCCGGCATCGGCGCGCTGAAGGGCCCGCTGCACGGCGGCGCGAACGAAGGCGTCATCCACATGCTCGAGGAGATCGGCTCGCCGGAAAAGGTCGATGCATGGGTGGACGACGCGCTCGCGCAGAAGAAGAAGATCATGGGCATCGGCCACCGCGTGTACAAGGTGCTCGACCCGCGGGCGCCGCACCTGAAGGCCATGGCCATCCAGCTCAGCAATCAGCTCGGCGAACCGAAGTGGATCCAGATGAGCGAACGCATCGCGGAGATCATGAAGGAAAAGAAGGGGCTCAATGCGAACGTCGATTTCTACAGCGCCACCGTCTATCACTCGCTCGGCATCCCGACGGATCTTTTCACGCCGATCTTCGCCATCTCGCGCATGAGCGGCTGGACGGCCCATGTGCTCGAGCAGCTCGCCGACAACCGCCTCTTCCGCCCGCTCAGCCAATACAACGGGCCCGAGGTGGGGAAGAAAGTCCTGCACATCGATGAGCGCTGAGGGGTGAAGGCTGCGATGTCCCTCCAGCCCGCCCTCTTCGATCTCCAGGTGAATGGCTTCGCGGGCGTGGACTTCCAGCAACCTGCGCTCACTCAGGGAGAGTTGCGCCTCGCCGTCGATGGCCTGCGCGCGCATCAGACCCATCGCATCCTGCTCACGCTCATCACCGACGCGCTCGACGCGCTCTGTGCGAAATTCGCGCGCATCGAATCCTTTCGCCGCGCCGATCCGATCCTTGCGGAGACGGTATGCGGCTACCATCTCGAAGGGCCGTGGCTCAGCCCGTTGCCGGGCTTCTGCGGGGCGCATCCGGCGGAGCGAATGTGCGCGCCATCGCTGGCGGATTTCGCGCGCCTGCAGGATGCGGCCGGCGGGAATATCCGGCTCGTCACGATCGCGCCGGAGTGGCCGGGGAGCGCGGAGTTCATCGCCGCCGTCGCAGCGAAAGGCGTGGTCGTCTCGCTCGGCCACACGGATGCCTCCGAAGCGCAGATCGACGAAGCCATCCGCCCCGGCGCGACCCTCTGCACGCACGTCGGCAATGGTGTGCCGGTCACGCTCCCGCGGCACGACAATGTGATGCAGCGTCTGCTCGCCCGCGACGAACTCACCGCGTGCTTCATCCCCGACGGCGTGCATCTGCCGCCTTTCACGCTGCGCAATTTCTTCCGCGCCAAGCCGCCGGGCAAAGTCCTGCTCACCACCGACGCGATGGCCGCGGCAGGCGCGCCGGAAGGCCGCTACCGGATCGGCGCGCTCGAGGTGGAGTCGCGTGGCGGAGTGGTGCGCAAGCCGGGAACGGAGAATTTCGCGGGCTCGTGCCTCGCGCCGGATCAAGGCGTGGCCAATGCCGCGCGGTGGCTGGGCTTGCCACCCGGCGAGGCGCGCGCTCTCCTCTCCACACGCGTCGCCGCACTCTTCGGCTTCGACCTTCCCCTGATCTCCGCCGCCTCGCGATGAGCGCTCCCACCTACGAAAAGCTCCGGGTCCGCCAGTTTCCCGACCGCCAGCAGATGGGCCGTGCCGCGGCGGAACATGCGCGGGAGATCATCGTCGCGGCTCGCAATGCGCGCGGCGTGGCGCGAGTCGTCTTCGCGTGCTCGCCTTCGCTGAATGAGTTCTTCAGCGCCCTCGTCGCTCCGCCGCCAGCCGTGGGCTGGGCGGACGTGATCGTCTTTCACACGGATGAATATGTGGGCCTGAGCGCGAGCCAGCACCAGAGTTCCCGGCACTACCTCCGCGGGCATCTCCTCGACGCGATCCCCGCGCCGCGCGCCTTTCACGCGATCCGCGGGGATGCGCCGTCCTTGCCGGGGGAATGCGAGCGCTACTCGCAGCTCCTGCGGGAAAAACCGATCGATCTCGTGTGCCTCGGGATCGGTGAGCATGGACATCTGGCGTTCAACGATCCGAGCGCCGCCGACTTCGACGATCGCGCGATGATTAAAGTTGTCGCGCTCGATGAGGCGTGCCGCCAGCAGCAGGTGGACGACGGCTGTTTCGTGCGAATGAAGGACGTGCCCGCGCAGGCGCTCACGCTCACCGTGCCGGCGCTTTTCAGCGCGCGGGCGATCTCCTGCGTCGTTCCGGGTGCGCGCAAGGCGCAGACGGTGCGTGACCTCCTGCTCGGGCCGATCGAGGAGTCGTGTCCGGCCTCGATCCTCCGCACGCACCCGAACGCCGTTCTGCATCTCGACGCCGAAGCCGCCAGCCTGATCCGCTAGGCAAGAAAACTTCCCCCCTATGAAAACCCGCTTTGCCTTTGCCGGCTTCCGTCACAGTCACATCCTGGATCTGCTCACCGGCGTGGAGGAGCGCGACGACACCGAAATCGCTGGGTGCTGCGAGGAGGACGAAGGAGCACGCGATTCGCTGGTGGCTGCGGGGCGCGTGAAGATCACGCACACGGACTTCGCGGCGATGCTGCGCGAAGTGGACGCGGAAGTGATCGCGATCGGCGACTACTATGTTCGGCGCGGGGCGATCGCGATCGCGGCCTTGGAAGCCGGGAAGCACGTGCTCTCCGACAAACCGCTCTGTACCACGCTCGACGAGCAGGCCACCATCGAGCGCCTGGCGAAGGAACGAGGCCTCAGCGTTTTCCTGCAGCTCGACAGCCGCACCTATGGCGCATTCATCACGATGCGGGAGATCATCCGCGCGGGCGAGATCGGCGAAGTCGCCACCATCCGCATCGACGGCCAGCATCCGCTGCTCCCCGGCACGCGACCCGGCTGGTACTTCGAGCCGGGCAAGCACGGCGGGACCATCAATGACATCGCCATCCACGCTTTCGATTTCGTGCCGTGGATGACGGGCCACGCCTGGCGGCGCATCGTCGCCGCGCGCTCGTGGAATGCGAAGGCGCGGGAGTTCCCGCACTTCCACGACTGCGCGCAGTTCCTCGCCGAACTCGACAACGGCGCCGGCGTCACAGTCGATGTCTCGTATCTCGCGCCGGACAAGCTCGGCTACACGCTCCCGCACTACTGGCGGCTCACCGTCCACGGCACGCGCGGCATGGCGGAGACACATCTGCTGGCAAAGGAAGTGACCGTCATCACCGATACCGACACCGCGCCGCAGCAGCGCCCGGCCGCGGCGCCGCAGACGCGCCAATATCTCGCCGATTTCCTGAACGAGATTCGCGGGAAGGCGGACCTGGCGGAATTGCGCACCGCAGATTGCCTCCGCGCCTCGCGTCTGGCGCTCGAAGCGCAAAGTGGCGCGGACTTGTAGTCAGCGCCACGTTACGACCGCATGATCAGCCGGATCGCGCCGAGCCGGAGGTGGGCGGAGCGGATCGCGGCAGCGAGTGCGTCGCGCTGCTCCCGGACGGCGCTGATTTCCTCCGGGGTGACGTGCGTATTGATCTCCCGCAGATCTTCGAGCCGCTCGATCTCCGCATCGAGGCGCCGCGCCATTGCCGCGGCTGCGCTCGCGCTGAGGTTTTGCATCTTCTCCGCGGCGAGGCTGAGCGCTTTCTCCAGCATCGCCGGGAGCAGCTTCTTCTTCACCGCGCCGCGATCGAGGAGGCCAAAGACGTCGCCTTTCTCCAATGGCGGCGCAGCCACCGCGGGATCCTCCGTCACGTCCTTCAGCGCGTGATCGACAACGACCCGCAGCGGCCTCGCCGGGAGGAAACGATCGACGTGCAGCGCGGCCGGAGCGACGCATTCCACGATGGCGCAGACTTCGAGCAGGATGGCCTCGGAGCCGGGTGCCTTCCACACACCGAAGGCAGCATTGCCGGCCTCACTGCTCAGCAGAAGATCGAGCGCGCCGCGCACCAGCGGGTGATCCCAGGTCATGAATCCGAGATCGTCGCGGGCGAGTGCACGATTGCGGTCGAATGTGACGGAGAGCCCTTCCTCCGGCAGCGAGGGAAATGCGTCGGTGAGAAGGTGGCCGGGCCGGAAGAGCCACGTTCGGCTCCCGAGTTCCTCGACGTGGACGCCGAAGTGATCGAGCAGCCGCACGAGGAAGGTCTCGAAGGCGGGATCGGCATCCGCGGCTTGAATTTGCCGCGCGAGTTCCGTCGCGCGGTCGGGTTGGGAGGAGTTGAGTTCGAGCAGGCGATCGTAGCCACGCTCGAGCTTCTTGCCGACGCGCTTCCGCTCCTCGCGAGAGACGGCGATCAGCCGGTCGAGACCGGCGGCATCGAAGTCCGCGAGCAGCGGACGCAGTGCGTCGTCCACGGTGCGGGCGATCTCCGCGGCGCCATGCACGTTTTCCTGAAACGCATTCAGGCCCTCGTGATACCAGCGTGCGAGCACCTCGGAGGCGGTGCCCGGCGCCCACGGCACATGGATGCGGATCGTCGCGCTCTGGCCGATGCGATCGAGGCGGCCGATACGCTGTTCGAGCAGCTCGGGATTCTCGGGCAGATCGAAAAGGACGAGATGATGTGCGAACTGGAAGTTGCGCCCTTCGCTCCCGATTTCCGAGCAGATGAGGATGCGCGCGCCGTCTTCCTCCGAAAAATACGCGGCGTTGCGATCGCGCTGGAGGAGGGTCAGGCCTTCGTGGAAAAGGCCGGCATTCACCGCGATCTCGCGCTGGAGTTGCGCGTGGGTTTTCTCCGCCAGCTCCCGCGTGCGGCAGATGAGCAGCAGCTTTTCCTGCTTCAGCTTTTTTAAGAGCGCGACGAGCCACTTCACCCGCGTCTTCATCGAGTCGTCGTCGAGCTGCGCGAGCACGGCCTTGCGCTGAGGGAAGCCGGTGAGGACGGCGCGGGTGTTGCGAAACATCACCCGGCCCGTGCCGAAGCTGTCGAGCAGGTCGGCGATGAGCGGCTGGCGTGCGTCCTCTTTTCCCGCCGACAATTCCGCCGCGTGCCGCTGCACCCGCGCCGAGTGGCTGCCGAAGAATTCCAGATCCCGCTTTGTGAGCGGCTTCTGCGCGAGCAGCCGATCCACGGCCTTGGCAACTTCTTCGTAGTGCTCCGCCTCGCCGAGAAAACTCCCCAGGTCCGAGTAACGATCCGGGTCGAGCAGGCGCAGGCGGGCGAAGTGCCCCTCGGGTCCGAGCTGCTGTGGCGTGGCGGTGAGCAGCAGCAGTCCCGGCGTTTTCGCGCTCAGCGATTCCACCAGCGTGTATGCGGCTCCCGCGCCCTGCTGGCTCCACTCGAGATGATGCGCCTCATCCACGACGAGCAAATCCCATCCCGCCTCGACCGCCTGCCGTGCGCGCTCCGGTGCATTCGCGAGGAAGCTGACGCTGCAAAGCACGAGCTGGCTGTCGAGAAAGGGATTCGTATCGGGGTTGTTTTCGACGATGGCGGCGCAGCGCTCTTCGTCGAAGAGGCTGAAGAGCAGATTGAAGCGGCGCAGCAACTCGACGAACCACTGATGCACGAGGGGCTCCGGCACGAGGATGAGCACGCGCCGCGCGCGGCCCGTGAGATGGAGCCGGTGCAGGATCAGTCCCGCTTCGATGGTCTTGCCGAGGCCCACTTCGTCCGCGAGCAGCACTCGCGGCACCATGCGTCCGGAGACCTCCGCGGCGATGGAGAGCTGATGCGGGATGAGATCGACGCGCCCGCCGACGAAACCGCGCACCGGCGACTGCTGCATCTGGCTCCGCAGCCGCAGCGCCTCCGCGCGCAGATCGAAGGTCGCGAGTTCATCCACCTGCCCCGCGAGCAGGCGCTCCTCCGGTTTGCTGAAGCTGATCGTGTCCGAAAGCTCCGCCTCCTGCACCTCGCGCCCCGCCGCCTTGTAGCAGAGCAGTCCGGCGCGATCCTCCACGGAATCGACGAGCATCTCCGCGCCGTCGTGCAGCTTGATGCGATCACCCTCTTTGAATGCCACGCGCCGGAGCGGAGCGGACTTCAGCGCGTAGTGCCGTTGCTCCTGCGCCGCCGGGAAATGGATCTCCACCCGCCCGCTCTCCGCACGCAGGATGATGCCGAGCCCGAGTTCCGGCTCACTGTCGCTGACCCATCGCTGTCCGGGGACTGGCAGAGGATTGCTCATGAAAGTGGAGCGAGCATGCCGAAGGCTGCTCGGCAAAAGCGCGTCTCAAAAGTCGGTTGCGGGCATTGTCTCCTCATCTTCATCCCCGCCCTCATCTTCATCTGACCGGCATCGGACGACGGTGAAGATGAGGAAAACGTCACTTTTTAGAGGCCCTCTAAACTCAAGTGGGCGTACAGATAGCGAGCAGCCTGGAAGGCATGCCCGCTCTACGCTCCGCTCGCGGCGCTGAGCTTTACGATCTCGGCGAAGCCGCGCGGATCGAGGCTCGCGCCGCCGACGAGCGCGCCGTCGATGTCGGGCTGGGCCATGAGTTCGGCGGTGTTGCCGGGCTTTACGCTTCCGCCGTATTGGATGCGCACTTTTTCCGCGGTCGCGGCGTCGCTCAACGCGGCGAGCGTCTTGCGGATGAAGGCGTGCGCTTCCTGCGCCTGCTCGGGCGTGGCGGTGCGGCCGGTGCCGATGGCCCAGACGGGTTCGTAGGCGATCACGGTGTCGGCGAGCTGTTCGGCGTTGAGATCGGCGAGGCTGCCGCGCAGTTGCTTTTCAAGGACGGCCTCCACTTTCCCCGCGTCGCGCTCGGCGAGGGTCTCGCCGATGCACACGATCGGGAGGAGCGTGGCGGCGAGCGCGGCTTTCGTTTTCTTGTTCACGATCTCATCGGTCTCGCCGAAGAGCGTGCGGCGTTCGCTGTGGCCGAGGATGACGTATCGAGTGAAGAATTCGCGGATCATCGCGGCGCTGATCTCGCCGGTGAAGGCGCCGCCTTTTTCCCAGTGCATATTCTGCGCGCCGAGGCGGACGGTGGCCTCCTTGCTCAGAATCTCGGAGACGGCGGGCAGAGCGGTGAAGGGCGGGACGATGACGATATCGACGCGCTTCTCATCGCCGATCTCGACCAGGAAGCTTTCGAGGAAGCTCTTCGCCTCCTCGACGGTGATGCTCATCTTCCAATTCGCGGCGATGATTTTTTTGCGCATGGCTATTTGTCGTTGAGTGCGGCCACTCCGGGCAAGGTTTTGCCTTCCAGGAGTTCGAGCGAGGCGCCGCCGCCGGTCGAGATGAAAGTCACCTTGTCGGCGACTCCGGCGCGCTTGATGGCTTTCACGCTGTCACCGCCGCCGATGATGGTCTTGGCGCTGCTGTTCGCGGCGACGGCTTCGGCGATGGCAAAGGTGCCCTTCGCACAGTCGGGTATCTCGAAGACGCCCATCGGACCATTCCAGATCACCGTCTTTGCGACCGCGACCTCGGCGACAAAGAGCTTCACGGTCTCGGGACCGATATCGACGCCTTCCCAACCATCGGGGATTTCCTCGCCGGGGCCGGTATAGCGGCCGGGCGAGACGGTCTTCGCGCCGAAGTCGAGCTGCTCGACGATGTAGTTGTCCACGGGCAGGAGGAATTTCACGCCCTTCGCCTTCGCCTTCTCCAGCGCGGCCCGCGCGGTGTCCACCTTGTCCGGTTCGCAGAGCGATTTGCCGATCTTGCGGCCCTGCGCGAGGGCAAAGGTGTAGGCCATGCCGCCGCCGATGAGGATGGTGTCGGCCCGGTCGAGCAGGCGGTCGATCACGGTGATCTTGTCGGAGACTTTCGCGCCGCCGAGGATGACCACAAAGGGCCGCGCGGGGCTCTGTAGCTCATCGTGGAGATACGAGAGCTCCTTCTCCATGAGGAAGCCGGCGACCGCCTTCGTGACGTGCTGGGCGACGCCTGCCGTACTCGCGTGAGCGCGGTGGGCGGCGCCGAATGCATCGTTTACATACACGTCGCCGAGTTCCGCGAGGGCCTTCGCAAAGGCGGGATCGTTCGCCTCTTCCTCCGCGTGGAAACGCACGTTTTCGAGCAGCGCCACGTCGCCATTTTGCATGTGCTCGACGATCTTCCGCGGCACTTCGCCGATCGCGTCGTGACTGAAGATCACCGGATGATCGATCAGCGTGTGCAAATGATCGCCCACGGTGCGCAGCGAGTACTTCAGGTTCGGCGCGCCTTTGGGCCGGCCGAAGTGCGCCATCAGGATCACCTTCGCCCCATGCTCCCGGAGATAGTTGATCGTCGGCAGTGTCTCGCGGATGCGCGTGTCGTCGGTGATGACCTGTTTCCCGTCGCGCTCATCGACGGGGACATTGAAATCGACGCGGACGAGCACGCGTTTGCCGGCGACGTCGATGTCGCGAATGGAGAGTTTGGCCATAGGTAATGCGGGATGTTCTTCCTCTTAATCTTCCTCTTCCTCTTCCTCCTCCCCTCGGACCCGAAAGGCGGAGGAAGATTAAGAGGAAGAGTCGGGGCTTAGAGCCCCTTCGACGCGATGTACTTCACGAGGTCCACGCAGCGGTTGCTGTAGCCCCACTCGTTGTCATACCAGCTCACGAGCTTGAAGAATTTGCT
>JBGSYE010000088.1:0-4057 GCA_041751075.1 Chthoniobacteraceae bacterium | reverse complement strand
CCGCGAGCGCCACCGCTGCGAAAGCCGTGAGCGGCACCCGCCAGGCCGGCCGGCGCCCGACCGCCTCCGCTCCCGCCCACGCCAGCATCGTCGAGATTCCCAGCAACGAAACGTAAGTGTAGCGGTCGGCCATCGACTGCGCGCCGACTTGCATGAGGCCGATGACCGGGACGAGCGTGCCGAGATACCAGCACCACCCAAAGGCCAGCCAGGGCCGCCGCTCGCGCTCCCTCCACGCCAGCGCCGAGATCGCCGCAAAGAGCAGCACCGCGCCCGCAATCGCCCACCACGGCCACCAGCCAGGATGCGGGTAAAAAATCGACAGCTCCGCCGGCCAGACCATCTTGCCGAGATAGCGCGCATAGGACACGAAGGCATTCCCGATCCGCATCGGAAACGTGACCTTCTCGCCGAAATTCCCCGCGCCTTCGGCATGTTGCACGATCACCGTGAGGGCGCAGGCCACGACCACGAGGGCGAAAAGAGGAATCTTCTCCCACAGCAGCGCGCTCCACTTCCGCTCCGGCCAGCGGCGCAGCGGCCAGAAATCCAGGAGCAGCAGTGTGAAGGGGAGCGTCACTGTCATCGGCTTGGAAAGCAGCGCCAGCGCAGTGCCGAGCGCGACCAGCGCGTAGCGGCGGGGCTGCGGCTGCTCGACCCAGCGGAGGTAGGCGAGGATCGTGAGCAGCCAGAGCGCGGTGCTGAGCACATCCTTGCGCTCCGAGATCCACGCGACGGACTCGACGCGCAGCGGATGCAGCGCAAAGAGCGCGGCGACGAAAGCACTCGGCCAGGTGGCGCTCGTGAGCCGGCGCCAGACCCAGAAGACGAGCCCGGCATTCACCACATGCCAGAGCAGATTCTCCCAATGCATCGGCTCCGGCGCGGTGCCGAAGAGCGTGCAATCCAGCATGTGACTGAGCGAGGTCAGCGGATGCCAGTTCGCGCCGTGGGTCGCCGTCCACGCCCAGTAGAAAGCAGCCTCGCGCAGGCCCTGATTCACCATCGGCTGCATCAGCACGTAGCTCGTGTCGTCGTAGCTCACGAAGCCGAGGCTGCCCACCTGCCAGAAGGCGCCGATGGTCACCGCAGCGAGTGCGAGGAGGATGACGAGGGGACGGGACATTCGGAGCGGAGCGGAAGAGAACGGAAAAGGGCGCGCCGGGGCAAGCGCGGGTGGTGGTGGAGTTTCGCCACAGCGGCACGCTGCGGAGCCGGAGAGCGGCGCGCACTGTCATGAGGGGGTGGCAGCGATCGCGCGCAACCCACGGGACAACTGCGATGGAAAATGACCAAGGACCTTGATCATTTCCCATCCGCCCCACGCATGGTCCCCTCCTGTCGCACCGGTATCCCGTGGCGAGGACTCGCAAAAAAAAAAGCACTTTCTCGTTGCTGTTGAGAATCAGTCTCGTTTAGAAACAGCGCCCTCATGAACCTCTTCCGTCGCCCTCAACCCCTCGCTCACCCTGTCCTCCGCTGCTCTGCCGCTGTTGCAGCGAAAGCCCGTCTCGCCTGGATTCCGGCGCTCATCACCGGCCTCCTCGCCCTTCCGACCATGGGTCAGGATGCTGCCCCCGACGCGATGCTCTCCGAAGTGGTCGTCGAAGCCGAGGCCGACGCACTCGTGCAGGGGCCATTCCTTCCGGCGGTCGAAGGCACGCGGATCAACTCCGGCAAGAAGAGTTCGCTCATCGACCTCGATGCCTTTCCGCGGATCACGAACAACAACTACCGGCAGGCGCTCGCGCTCACCCCGGGACTTTATCTCAGCGAAGAAACGACCCCGCTGCTCAGCATCGGCTATCGCGGGCTCGATCCGAACCGCGTGCAATACACCCAGGTGCTCAAGGACGGCATCCCGATTCACGCGGATCAATTCGGCTACCCGGAGGCCTACTACACTCCGCCGCTCGACACCGTGGATCGCATCGAATTTCTCCGCGGCGGCGCGTCGCTGATGTACGGCCCGCAGCCCGGCGGCGCGCTGAACTACGTGACCCACCGCCCGCGTCTCGACCGTCCATTTTCCTTCGGCACCACGAACACCTTCGGCACCGACAACTACTACTCGAATTTCACCTACCTCGACGGCACCTCGGGCCGGCTCGGCTACTACGCCTACTACAATCGGCGCCAGGGCGACGGCTTCCGCACGACGAACAGCGATTTCGCACTCAATGCCGCAAACATCAAGCTGGTGCTCGACGCCACCACCGACAGCCGCTGGATCCTGAGCCTCGAGGGTTATGAGGAAGAGCACGGCGAACCCGGCGGCCTCACCTTCGCCTCCGGTCCCGGCAGCGTGAACTACAACGCGAATCGCGACGAAACCTCGCGGCTCTACGATCGCTTTGAGCTCAAGCGCTACTTTGCCTCGCTCGCGTGGGAGCGCGACTTCTCGCCCGAGACGAAACTGACCGCGACGGCGTGGGGCGGCTACTACTCGCGGTGGAGCCATCGCCAGCGCGGCGGCGGCTTCGGCACACAGCCCACGGGTGCGGATGCCGAGACGACGACCATCGAGGATCAGGAATTCTACACGATGGGCTTCGAGGCGCGGCTCCGGCACGACTACGAGTGGCTCGGCGGCACTCACACGATCGCCGGCGGCGTGCAGGCTTATCGCACCGAATCGCCGCGCCAGGAGCGCCGCGGCGCATCGAAGGACGCCACCACCGGAGTCGTCCGCTACGACGCGGATCGCGAAGTTTTTTATCTCCCAGTCTTCCTCGAGAACCGCTTCCAGTGGGGCGCGCTCTCGGTCACACCCGGCGTGCGTTTCGAGAACTTCTGGCAGGAGGTGCAGGAGAAAGTGAACATCTCCAAGACCAACGACGGCACTCCGCTGGCCGACGAAGAGGACGGCGAGTTCGAGCCGCTCTTCGGTCTCGGCATCTCCTATGAACTCGCGAAGAGCGTCGAGCTCTACGGCAACGTCTCGCAGAGCTATCGGCCGAAGATTTACACTCAGGCCGTCCCGACCGGCGGCACCGCGCTCGTGCCCAATGACCTCGAAGCCGGCAAGGCGTGGCAATACGAACTCGGCTTCCGGGGTCGCCCGACTTCGTGGGCCTCATGGGACGTGAGCGCCTTCCTCCTCGATTTCGATAATCAGATCGGGAACATCGCGCTGCCTGGCGGCTTCAGCACCGTGGCGAATGTCGGCCGCGCCCAGCATCTCGGCGTCGAGGCCGCCTTCGAGCTCGATCTCATCGGCCTCGCCGACGCCCTCCGCGGCACGCCCGCTGCGGCCCCGATGGGCAAGGACGAGATCGTGGCGACGCCGGAGAGAACGCTCACGGAGCGCTTCGGCTCGCTGAGCCTCTATGCCAACGCCACGCTCCTCGACGCGGAATTCGTGAGCGGTCCGCTCGACGGCCGCACGCCGCGCTACGCGCCAAATTACATCGTCCGCACCGGCGCCATCTACCGCTGGCAGGATCGGGTGAAACTCGCGCTGCTCGGATCGATCGTGGGCGACGCCTTCGCCGACGACGCCAATACGCCGGAGCGCCACGTCCCCGCCTACATGACCTGGGATCTCACCGCCGAGGCGAAAGTGTACAAGGACTTCGTGAGCGTGCAGGCCGGCGTCAATAACCTCTTCGACGAAGACTACTACACCCGCATCAACGACAGCGGCATCGACCCCGGCTACGGCCGCAACTACTACGTCGGCTTCTCGCTGTCGTTCTGAACTAGCTGAGGATTTCTTTCACCACGTGCCCCTTCACGTCCGTGAGGCGAAAGTCGCGGCCCGCATGACGATACGTGAGCTTTTCGTGATCGAATCCGAGCAGGTGCAGGATCGTCGCGTGCAGGTCGTGGACGTGGACTTTATCCTCCACCGCGGCGTAACCGTACTCGTCGGTGGCGCCGTGGATGAAGCCGCGCTTCACCCCGCCGCCGGCCATCCACATCGTGAACCCGTGCGGATTGTGATCGCGGCCCGTGGGCGGCTTCCCGCCCCGCGGCGCCTCGGCGCCGGGCGTGCGGCCAAAGTCCCCGCCCCACACGACCAGCGTGTCCTCGAGCAGGCCGCGTGATTTCAGAT
>JBGSYE010000087.1:0-2890 GCA_041751075.1 Chthoniobacteraceae bacterium | reverse complement strand
GCGCGCGCGCGCGCCGGCTTCGTCCATGATGTCGATCGCCTTGTCCGGCAGGAACCGCCCGGTGAGATAGCGGTCGCTGAGCTTCACGGCGGATTCGAGCGCTTCGTCGGTGTAACGGGCCTTGTGGTGCGCTTCGTATTTCAGGCGCAGACCTTTGAGAATCAGGATCGCCTGCTCGACGCTCGGGGCCTCGACTTTCACCTGCTGGAACCGGCGTTCGAGCGCGGCGTCTTTCTCGATGTATTTGCGGAATTCATTGAGCGTCGTCGCGCCCACGCACTGCATCTCGCCGCGGCTAAGCGCGGGCTTGATGATGTTGCTCGCGTCCATCGCGCCTTCGGCCGAACCGGCGCCGACGATCGTGTGCAGCTCGTCAATGAACAGGATGACGTTTTTGGTCCGGCGGATTTCGTCCATCACGGCCTTGATGCGCTCCTCGAATTGGCCGCGGTATTTTGTCCCGGCGACCATGAGCGCGAGGTCGAGCGTGATGACTTTTTTGTCGCGGAGCAGCTCCGGCACGTTGCCGCTGGCGATCTCCTGCGCGAGGCCTTCGACGATTGCCGTCTTGCCCACGCCGGCTTCGCCGATGAGGACCGGGTTGTTTTTCGTGCGGCGGCAGAGCACCTGGATCACGCGCTCGATCTCGCTGGCGCGACCGATCACCGGATCAATCTCGCCTTTCTTGGCGAGTTCCGTGAGATCGCGTCCGAAGGCGCGCAAGGCTGGCGTCTTCACGTCTTTGCGGCTGCCCTGCTGTTCCTGCTGCGGCTCCTGATCGCCATCCGGCGGGGTGAAATTCGGGTCGAGTTCCTTGAGGATTTCGTTGCGGGTGCGCTCGATATCCACTTCGAGATTTTTCAGCACGCGCGCCGCCACGCCTTCGCCCTCGCGCAACAGGCCGAGCAGGATGTGCTCGGTGCCGACGTAGGAATGGTTGAGCGACTTGGCTTCCTTCCCCGCCAGCGCGAGCACCTTCTTCACGCGCGGCGTGTAGGGGATGTTGCCCACCATCTTGGTCTCCGGGCCGCTGCCGACTTGTTTCTCGACTTCCATGCGCACCGTCTCGAGATCGAGCCCCATTTTCTGGAGCACGTTCACCGCGACGCCCTGGCCGAGCTTGATCAACCCGAGCAGGAGATGCTCGGTGCCCACGTAGTTGTGGTTGAAGCGGTCCGCTTCTTTGCGGGCAAGCGCGAGGACCTGTTGCGCACGGGGAGTGAAGTTATTCATCATTGGGTTTAGCGGCTGCCTGTCGTTCGTCGAATGGTAATGATGCGTATCGGCGATCCGAGGCAGTTGCAACTTGGCGTGACAGAAACCCCGACGCAAGCCACGCGCCACGATCTGACACAAATTGTTGCGCCGCGGCGGCGCGAAGCCGCGTCGCGAACGTCGCAGCCTGTTGGGATCAGGATGATGGCGACGCCGGAGCGGGCGCGGAATGGCGGCTGCGAAACCATCCCGGCACCTCGACGCGGAAGCGATCCCGCGCCGGAATGTCGCCAGCGGCCGCCCGCGGCGCGCACGGGTCGGGAAAGTTTGCCCCGCCTCGAGAGGAATATTCCGGGCATCCATCAAAACCAGAGTGAAAGCCGGTCGGTCTGTGCGCGGAGGCCGCGCGAAGTATTCCGCGACTTTAGTCGGCCCACCGCCCGCCAACTTTGACGCGCCCGGACTGCCGAGCGTTTTGACCGACGGAAGTCGCAAAATCCGTCGCGCGCTCTGTGGTCGATGCGCGATCACCGAAGCCGGAAAATGCGGCGGGGATGATTCCAGGGTGTGATTGGAAGTGGGGCCGAAGAGAGGGAACCGAACGACGGCTCGATCATCATTGTGATCGTGATCGTGATCCTGATTCGTCGGCAGAGGGATCAAGATCAAGATCAAGATCAAGATCAGGAGCGGGAGCAGGAGCAAGAGCAAGAGCAGGAGGCGTCACCAGATTCCCTCGCCCGCAGAAAAGCAGTTGAGACTTTCGGACGACGGGTGAAAAGTCCGCGCTCCGCGGGGATGAACTTCGCGGATCACCCCTGATCTCACGCCCGCCGCGCGCACGTCCCCGCTGTCCACCCAGTGTTTACGCGGCTCGCCGGGCAACCCCGCTTTAACTACCTCCCGCATGAAACTACTTACCGCATCCGTCACCTGCCTCCTCAGCCTCGCCGCTTGCGCGCTCCACGCGGCGGAGAAATCCAAGAAATGGGAGGCGATGGATTACGGTCCGTTCCTCTCCGCGAGCTACTGCAACGCGCAGGGCAAGACGACGCTCGATGGCCAGGGCTGCGCGTCGAACAAGGGCATCGCCGTGAAGCTCGATGGCGGCCAGGGCGGCGCGCTTTTTGACACCGAGACGGTGCGCATGGCGGGCGGCTGGACGGGCGGTTGGGTGAAGCTCAAGGGCGTGGCGTTCGATGGCGGCCACGGGCCGAATCCCGGCCCCGCGGAGGGTGCGACGATGGTTTTCCAAAACCATCCCGGCCCTGGCTGGAGCAAGGGCGACGACTTCGCCGATCCGCGGAAACTGCCGACCGGACCCGGCGCGGCGAAGGTGCCCTTCGGACCGATCCCGAAGGACTGGGCCAAGTATCGCGGGCTCTATGTGAGCGGCGACAGCGTGGTCTTCGCCTACACGGTCGGCGACGCGCTGGTGCTGGAAATGCCGGCCGTGGAGAAGACGAGCGACGCCACGTTGGTGACGCGCACATTCAATGTCCTGAAGCCCGGCGCGGGCGCGAGCGTGAAGGTGGCGGATGCGCCGGAGGGCGGCGAGATCAAGCTCGAAGGCGGCCTCGCGACGATCGCGAAGGATGACGCGAAGCACCCGGATGCGATCACGGTGGCGGCGCTGATCGGCGCGCCGGCGGGTGCGGAGTTCGTGAGCAAGGAC
>JBGSYE010000086.1:0-3401 GCA_041751075.1 Chthoniobacteraceae bacterium | reverse complement strand
AGCGCCTCCAGCAGTCGGGTAAAGTGCGGCACTACGGCATCGCGCTCGGGCCCGCCATCGGGTGGCTCTGGGAGGGGATCGAGTGCATCCGGCGGCGCGAGATCGCGAGCGTGCAGCACCTCTACTATCTGCTCGAGCAGCACCCCGGGCGCGCCCTGCAGGATGCGGCGACCGAGGCCGGCAGGGACACGATGTTCCTCATTCGCGTGACCCATTCATCGGGGATGCTCGAGGGGCATTACACGCCCGAGACCGTGTTCCCCGAGGGGGATCATCGCCTGCACCGTCCGCGGAAGTGGCTGCTCGATGGGGTGAAAAAAGTGGAGCAACTGCGCTTCCTCGAGAGCGCGGATCGGACGCTCGGGCAGGCGGCGTTGCAATGGCTGCTGGCCGATGAGCGGGTCGCCTCGACGCTGCCAAATATCTATGACGAGAAGCAGTTGCGGGAGTTCGCCGCCGCGCCCGAGACCCCGCGCTTGAGCGAGGAGGAAATGGAAAAAGTGGCGGAACTTTACGCGGAGAACTTCGGCGTCGAGCCGGAGGCGGGGCGATTCAAGGGGACGATGGAGCAGCCGGTCGCCGCGTAGCAGGCCATTGGGCGCCGAGGCGCAAATCGACCCTTCTGTTACGGAAGTGTCACCATGCAGGCCTTGCCGCGGGCGAGCGCGGCGAAAGACTCAGCCCCCTTATGAAACCCAACAGTCTGCTCACCCTCACCGGAGCCTTTGTCCTCGCCGCGGCGTCCCCGCTGCCGGCCTTTGCAAAGTCCCCGCACACCATCACCCTCGCGCCGATCGGCACCGTCGCCGCCGGGTCGTTCCTCACCAGCGCGGCTGAAATCGCAGCGCACGATCCGGCCACGCAGCGGCTTCTGGTCGTGAATGCGCAGGCGGCGCAGATCGACGTGATTGATATCGCAAATCCCGCGGCCCCCGTGCTGCGCGATGACTTGGCGATCGACGTGACGCCCTACGGCGCGGTCGCCAACAGTGTCGCCGTATATGGCAACCTGATCGCCGTGGCGGTGGAGGCCGCTGACAAGACACAGCCGGGCAAAGTGGTCTTTTTCACCACCAGCCTGCAATTTCTCTCCGCCGTGGAAGTGGGCGCGCAGCCCGACATGCTGACGTTCACCCCGAATGGCCGCTTCGTCCTGGTCGCCAATGAGGGCGAGCCGAGCGACGACTACTCCGCGGATCCCGAGGGCTCGGTGAGCATCATCGACCTCTCGGCCGGTCCGGCCGCGGCGACGGTGCGGACGGCAGGCTTCGCCGCCCTCAATGGAATGAGCCGCGAGGCGCTTTTCCACGGCTCCGGCGCGGGGCGGAAGCCGGCGGTGCGTGTCTTCGGACCCGCAGGAACCGTGGCGCAGAACATCGAGCCAGAATACATCACCATCTCGCACGACTCGAAGACCGCGTGGGTGACTCTTCAGGAAAATAACGCGCTCGCCATCATCGACATTGCCTCGGCGACGGTGACCTCGGTCAACGGCCTCGGCGTGAAGGATCACAGCCTCGCGAGCAACGGCTTTGGCTCGGCCAACGCGCTCGACGCGAGCGACCGCGACGGCACACCCGTGGCCAACGCTGGCCGGATCAACATTCGCAACTGGCCGGTGATGGGCCTCTTCCTGCCGGACGCCATCGCGTCGTTCAAAGTCGGCAATCAGACCTATCTCGTGCTGGCAAACGAAGGCGACTCGCGTGACTGGTCCGGCTACTCCGAAGAAACGCGCGTCGGCAGCATGGCGCTCGACCCGGCGGTCTTCCCGCCCGCCGTGGCGGCGGATCTCAAGAAGAGCTCCAATCTCGGCCGGCTCAAGGCCACGACGGCGCAGGGCGACACCGGGGGCAACAGCATCTACAAGGAAATCTATACCTTCGGCGCGCGCTCCTTTTCCATCCGCTCGACCACGGGCGCGCTGCTTTGGGACAGCGGCGACCAGTTCGAGCAAATCACCGCGGCGCAGAACCCCGCGTTCTTCAACTCGAACCACCAGGTCAACAAATTCGACGACCGGAGCGACGACAAAGGCCCCGAGCCCGAAGGCATCACGGTCGGCAAGGCGTTTGGGCGCACCTATGCCTTCATCGGCCTGGAGCGGATCGGCGGCGTGATGGTCTATGACGTGACCTCACCGACGGCACCGGCGTTCGTGCAGTATGTGAACAATCGCGACTTCACGCAGGCGCCAAACACGACGGCCGCGGGCGACCTCGGCCCCGAGGGCGTGCTCTTCATCGACGCGGAGCGCAGCCCGAATGGAAAGCCGCTGGTCGTGATTTGCAACGAGGTGAGCGGAACAACAACGATCTTCGAGATCAACAAACTGAAGTAAGTCGGCGCCGCGAAAGAAATGACGAAGGCCGGGCGCTCGCGCGAGCGCCCGGCCTTTTTCGTCCGCCAACCCGAGGGGTGGCCAAAGGGGTCTGGCCAAAGGGGTCGGTCCGTGCATACGTGCAAAACGTGGCTTGATGGGGTCAGCAACTGTCTTAAGAAACAAGTGAAAAGCTGGGATTTTTGAGGAGGCTGTTGGCGAGGATGATGAGCTTGCGCATAAGAACGGTGAGAGCAGCGCTGGACCGCCAAACGCAAGGCAGCGCGGCTTCTTTTTGTCGAAGGGCGGCTGAGGGCGGGAGGGGGCGGTGCCGCAACCCAAACTTGATCCGTGTATCATGTGTGATACATCCAATGCATGGCCCATTCCGCAATAGTTCACGCCCGGATTGATTCATCCACCAAGAAGGCCACTGAGCGCATTTTGAAATCACTTGGGCTCACTCCCACCGAGGCGATTCGGCTTTTTTACCGCCAGATTGCCATTCGGGGAGAGTTTCCGCTGGAACTCCGGAGCCCGAATCAACTCACTGCGGAGACTCTCTCGAAAGCGGATCGAGGGGAGGAACTTGAAAGTTTTTCTTCCGCTGACGAGATCTACGCATCCTGGGATTCGTGAGGATCACGCAGACCACGCAGTTCAAAAAGGACATCATGAAACAGAGGAAGAGAGGGAAGGATTTCGGAAGTTGGAGGATGTGATCGGGCGTCTCAGTCGCGCGGAAGCTCTCCCGGCAAGGAACCGGGATCATCCGCTTGCTGGTGATTGGATTGGGTGGCGAGACTGTCATTTGGAGCCGGACTGGCTGCTGATTTACAAGCTCTCGCCCGGCGAGCTCCTCTTGGGCCGAACAGGCAGCCACTCCGACCTGTTTTGACTCTCGTTCCCGTGCAGCGGGCTTGACCCGCGCCGCGTTGACTCCGGGCGGCGGGGGGCGATAGTCCACGCCTCGTGTCGCGAACTGGCCGCCGACTCCTAATTTTCCTGATGCTGGCTGGCGCGGTGGCCGCCGCTGCCGAGCCGCCGCCGGCGCGATCCACGGTCTTTTTCGCGCGCGAGC
>JBGSYE010000085.1:0-3453 GCA_041751075.1 Chthoniobacteraceae bacterium | reverse complement strand
AAGGATGAGCGTGTTCTCGAACACTCCGCGCTGCTTCAAGCCGGCGACGAGATCGCCGATTGAGGTGTCCATGCGATGCACGACCGCGGCATACGTGGCCATGAGATGATCGAAGCGATCCTGCTCCTCCGCCGATACGTTTGCCCAGGGCTGCACCTCCTTTGGCCGTGGCGATTTCGCCCACGCCTTGTCGATCACGCCGAGTTCGAGCTGCCGGGCGAAGCGCGCATCGCGGATCGCACCCCAGCCCACTTTGTATTTGCCGCGAAACTTCGCGATCTCCTCCGCCGGCGCCTGCAGCGGGAAGTGCGGCGCGATGTGGCAGAGATGCAGGTAAAAGGGCTTCTTCTCCGCGAGCGCCTCGTCGATGAACTTCAATCCAAACGTCGTCCACAGGTCCGTGCTATACCAGTGCTTCGGCAGCCGCGCGTCGTCATTCGCGATCTTCGCGCCATTGAGGAAGAGCTCCGCCCTCGGTGACTCGGGAAAGTAAAAGCCGCCCGCCGCCGCATTCAGGCTGCGATCGAATCCGCGCCCCCACGGCGTGACGCCGAGATTCTGGCCCACATGCCACTTCCCCGTCATCGCGGTGAAATAGCCCGCGGGCTTCAAGACCTCCGCGATCGTCACGCACGAATCATTCAGCCGCCCGCGATAGCCGGGCACGCCCTTGTCGTTTGTCATGTGTCCGACACCGGTCTGATGCGGATACAGCCCGGTGAGCAGCGACGCGCGCGTCGGACAGCAGCGCCCGGTATTGTAAAATTGCGTGAACCGCAGCCCGCCGGCCGCGAGCGCGTCGATATGCGGCGTCGGGATCTCCGAGCCATAGCAGCCGATGTCGGCGAAGCCCATGTCATCGACGAGGATGACGATGATGTTCGGCTTGTCCGCGGCGCGGACGGCGGTGGAGGCGAAGGTGAGCGCGAGGAGGAGGGAGAGGGGGAGTTTCATGGGTGCCCGGAATGTTCAGCGTAAGTCCGGCGACAGGAGAAGGGAAACTACAGATGGACACCGATGAACACAGATGGAGAAGCCGTAGCGTGGCGTGAGCGACTCGCGCACTCGGGCGAAGGCTCAGGGCCATCGCATCAAGAACGGACTCTCCGAGGAGCGAATCCGATTCGCGAAGGTGGGCATCGAACCTCCGGAAGGAGCCAAATGGAGCCCGTCATCCTGAGCCTGCGAAGGACCTCTCGCGCAAAGGAGCGGGCCGAGGCGGGCGAGAATGCGGCGGCGGGGCGGGGGGCGTAGCGCTCAACAAGCTGCTTACCGCACGATCTCGCCCTCCACCCCGCCGCCTGCGCCCACGCCGTACGGCGAGAGATCCTTCGCAGGATGACAGCCTCTTTTTTGGCTCCCTGTCGGAGGTTCGATGCCGCCAAACTGCCGGCCAGATGCCGCAAACTCCCAGCCGGTTGCCGCAAACTGCCGGTCGGATGCCGCAGACTGCCAGTCGGATACGGCAGACTGCCAGTCGGATACGGCAAACTGCCGGTCGGATACGGCAAACTGCCAGTCGGATGCCGCAAACTGCCGGTCGGATGCGGCAAACTGCCGGTCGGATGCCACAAACTGCCGGTCGGTTGCCGCAGACTGCCGGTCGGATACGGGAAACTGCCAGTCGGATGCCGCAAACTGCCAGCCGGATACGGCAAACTGCCGGTCGGATGCGGCAAACTCCCGGTCCGATCCCGCCGAAGTAGGATTCCTATCCCCTCCGCCAGCACTGCGTCCGGCGAAACACCGCGCGCCAGCGATCTTCACCCTTCCCGTGGCAAATGAACCCCTAGTCCGCACGCCCGGACGAGCCAAACGCTGGATTTCGGTTGATCTACGCGCCTCGGCCCGTTCCAATCGACGAATGAAGGAGGCCCCCGTACTTTCCCGACATCTCTGTCGGCCATAAAGCGCGTCACAACCCGGCAGATCTGATGATAAACCCCATGTTCAGCCTTTGGGAGCGCGGCTCCCTTTTAGAGTTAGCGCAGTCACGGCTAACGCCGTCACTGCGGTTTAAGTAATTTCTCATATGTGGACCATCGAAGACCAATTCAAGATCAAGCTCGGCGGCAACCACTACATCGACGTTCCGAATCTCATTGTGGCGCGAGGCGAGAGCCTGTTCCGAGTCAAGCGGCGCGAAGAAGACGGCCTCTTGGCTGTCGATTTTGATGTCTATCGAGCAGACGGAACCAAGGTTGCGACGATTCGCAGCGCGCACGTCGTGTCTGAACAGCATCCCGATTACGATTACCACAAGGAGCGCCATAGATATTATGTCATTGAGCGCAGCACTGGTCGCATCGTTTGCGACGTTCGGCAGGTCACGAAAGCCGAGGGAGATTGCGAGATTGAGATTGCAGTCGATCTATTCACAAAGTCGGGTCTCCATATCGTGGCTAGTTCCGACCGAACGGTTGTTGGTCGCTCTTCGATTTCGGGGATGACTTTTGCGTGCCAGCCGAATGGCTGGGTCGTTGAATAACCACAAGCACTTCACCTTCCGTTCCGGAAAACTGAATGAATCGCCCATCGTCTGAAACCCATACGTTAAAACCATCAGCAGAACCCCACGCCATCGTGTATGGGAGGTCCATCGCCTTCAATTCTGCCATCGACCGCGCATCGTCTCCGCCCCGCAGCCCAAGCCACCGGAGACCATGCGCTAGCGCCGCTCTAATCCGGGCTGAACAAGATCGCTGCACCCTAACTGCTACGGCTGCCACGTCCCATGCGCTCATTCCGCCACCACCTTTCCACCACCCCGCATGGGACGCGCCAGCCTCCGCAGCGGGTGAGCTTGGTCGTTAGGCGACTTGCCATGCGTTTCCTGAACTCGCTACTTATCGCACTGGTATTGCCGGGCTGCTCGCCTTCTCCCAAGCTCCCTGACGGAGTATCTCTCCGCGTCGCACCATCCAGCGATGTCATCATCAACCTCGACGAGGGGCGCGCAGTTCAAATCCGGCAGAACAAACCAGACCACCGTATCGCGCTGATCGCCAATCGGGACGGCAAGTTGCACATTGTTCAGTTGGAGCAGGGCGGCGATACTCCCCGAAGCATGAACCTGATTTCCCGAGACAAGGCCGAATTCAGCGTTATGACCGGCTCCGATCAGACGGGCGTTCTGATACTCGACGAGGACGGCGACGGCATCCCGGACACCAAGATTGAAGGCAACAAAAAATTCAAACGCGCAAACATTGAATGGACAGAGGTTCCACGCACCAAATGAGCCATCGAACGTCGCCTAACCCGGAAGGTTGCTTGCCGCGAAGCCGGCAAGCAACCCTTGTTGAACAAGCCCGGATGGAGCAGGGCGCCCTCCCGCCGCGGAGAGGCTTAGCGTGCGAACGCGGTGGAGCGCCGCCTTGCGGATTTCAATTTTCCAGAAAGTAACTTCCCGAGCCCGGAGGATCGCGCGGAGCGGCGGGGCGTGCGCGGCAG
>JBGSYE010000084.1:0-2496 GCA_041751075.1 Chthoniobacteraceae bacterium | reverse complement strand
GACCTGCGCGGGCCGGCAGCTCGCGAAGATCCCATAGAGCGCCGTGAAGTCGCGCTGGCTCACGGCGTCGAACTTGTGATCGTGGCAGCGCGCGCACGAGACCGTGGTCGCCTGGAAGGCTTTGGTCACCACGTCGATCTGGTTGTCCACGGCCTTCACCTGATCGTCGAGCGTGTCCACCGGCTGGAAGCCGTGCTCGACGAAGCGGAACTGCGCGGTGCCGAGGATCGATTCGTTGAAGCCCGCCGGATTCATCCGCGGCCGCACCAGGAGATCGCCGGCGAGATGCTCGCGGATGAGCTGATCCTCGGGCACGCCGCTGTTGAAGGCGCGGATGAGATAGTCGCGATAGCGCCACGCCTCGCGGATCTCGGGATCGCCTTCGCTGCCGTGGGTTTCGGCGTAGCGCACGAGGTCCATCCAGTGCAGTGCCCAGTGCTCGCCGAAGCGGGGGGAGGCGAGGAGGCGGTCCACGGCATCGTGGAATGCGGATTGCGGATTGCGGATTGAATTCGCAACGAATGTCTCCACTTCGTCGGGAGTCGGCGGCAATCCCGTGAGGGTGAAAGTGAGCCGGCGGATGAAAGTGCGCGGCTCCGCGGCGGCGGCGGGCGCGAGCCCTTTTGCCTCCATCGCCGCGAGGAGGAAACGATCCACCGGATGCTCGGACCACGCGGCGTCCTTCACCGCGGGCACGGGCGGCTTTTGGACGGGCTGCAGAGACCACCACGTCTTCCGCAGTTCGAGCAACTGGCTCCATGTCGGCTTGCCGCCTTCGTGGCTCGGAGGTTCGTCGCGCGGATCGGGCGCGCCCATCGCGATCCATTTCTCGAAGTCGGCGATCACCGCGTCTTCGAGTTTCGGCGCCTTGTCGGGCATCTTCAGATCCGGGTCGGTGTGGCGGATGGAATCGAGGAGCAGGCTTTTCGCCGGATCGCCCGGCACGATCGCATCGCCAGAGTCGCCGCCTTTTTTCCACCCGTCGCGATAGTCGAGCCGCAGGCCGCCCTTTGTCTTCTCCGCGCCGTGACATTCGTAGCACTCCGCCACGAGCACGGGCCGAATCTTCTTCTCAAAAAACTCGGCCTCCTCCGGTGCCAGAGCTGGACTCTGCGCCAGAGCCCATGCTCCGGCGAGAGAGGTGAGGAGGAACGTGAGCGCGAGGCGACGCATGGGCAGGGACACGTTGCCAATCCGCCGGCGGTTCGCGACTTAAAATGAATCGCCGCGAGTCGCGGGCTCGGCGCGGGCTTGCGGGGCCCGCCTTTCCGGACGATTCCCTTCTCGCATGCTCCGTCCCGTCACCCCACTCTTCCTCGCCCTCGCGCTCCTCGCCGTGCCTGCCTGCTCGGATCGCACGCCCGCCGCTTCGCGTCCGCCGCTCACGACTCCGCGCGGCGCGACGGCGAAGGCGGTGCTTGGCGCGGGATGCTTCTGGTGCGTGGAGGCGATGTACGAGCAGGTGCCTGGCGTGGTGGGCGTCGTCTCGGGCTACGCCGGTGGGCCGGAAAAAGATCCGACCTACGAAGCCGTGAGCAACGGCCGCACCGGCCACGCCGAGGTCGTGCAGATCGAATACGATCCCGCGATCGTGACCTACGACGGACTGATCGATTTCTTCTGGAAGACGCACGATCCGACCGACGGACGCGGGGTCGCGCCGGATTTCGGGCCGCAGTATCGCCCGATCATCCTCTACGGAAATGACGCCGAGCGCGCTGCCGCGGAGTCCGCCCGCGACGCCGAAGCGAAACGCCGCGGCAAACCGATCGCCACGCAGATCGCGACGCTCGACCGCTTTTATCCGGCCGAGGAGTACCACCAGGACTACGTGTGGAAAAATCCGGGGCAGGGTTACGTGCGGGCCGTCGCGATCCCGAAGCTCAGGAAGCTCGGGCTGAGGACGCCCTGACGCGCTTCGGCCTCAGATGGTGGAGCAGTTTCGCCGGAACTGCGGTGGTGGCACCCCGGACCGCCATGTCACTTTCGGCGAAAGCGACCCACCACCCGGCGTCAATCGAGCTTCTTCTTCGGCGCCTCGATGCGGAGCGCGTTGGGATCGACGGGCTTCGGTTCTTCGAGCCGGTTCACTTCAAATTCCGCCAGCGGCTCGCTGTAGCCGGGCGTGGTGAGAATGTCCCAACCGACCGCGACGCCCACCGTGTCGCAGATGTCGCGGACCTGGAGATACGACTCGAAGGAATCGCGCGCCACATGCAGCCAGACGACGGTGTTGCTGTTCTTGAAGCGCCGCAGGTCGTTTTGAAAGCGGGACGTGAGCTGTGCGGCCACCGCGATGGGCTCGCCCTGGCCGGGTCGCGGGAGGATCTGGAGGGACGGGCGGGTAGAAGTCTTCGTGGTGGTCACGCGCACGTCGAGATTGCGCAGGGCGAGGCGGCGCTGCTCGAAATGCGGGGGGATTTTCGTCTGGTCGAAGATGGTCTTTCGCGAGCCGTCGGCGGCTTTGGCTTTCGCAAACTCCAGGCGCGGGCCGGC
>JBGSYE010000083.1:0-2385 GCA_041751075.1 Chthoniobacteraceae bacterium | reverse complement strand
GACCGTGTTTGGGCGGATGGAGGAGGACGGAGATGTCGCCGTTTGGATGAAGGCAGCGGGTGAGGGCAGAGCCGGCGGGCCGCTCGATGCGGAGGCGCTGGGAGCCGATGGCGATGCGCTGATCGGAGCCGACCCTGGCTTCTTGCCTTTGGCCTGCGGAGTGGGCGCGTAGCGCAGGGAGATTTCGTAAAAGCGCAGCGCCCAGCCGAGCTGGGTGAGGGCCTCGGGCTGATGGGTGAAGTAGAAGCAGTGGCAGTCGACGTAGAGGGCCAGCGAGAGGCCGTGGGCGCGGAAGGCAGCGGGCAGGAAGCCCGAGATGGGCGGGGAGGTTTTCACGCTCATAGAGGCGGGCGCCGATGGTGGTCTCCAGGGCACGCGACCGCAGGCTATTGAACTCCGCGAATCACGGGCATGAGGTCCACCTGCAGGCCGCGTTCGTCATTCACCATGCGATAGAGTTTCGACACCGGATAGTAGGGTCGGAGGATGACTGCCTCCAGATCGCGGCACACGGCCTTGAGTTTCCAGAGATTCGTCGGCGTGTCGCGGAACATGAAATCCAAGTCCAAGGTCGTCACCGGAGCGCCGTGGAGTGCTGCACCGGCGTTGCCGATCAGGATCGCTTCCAGGCGATGCTTCTGCATGAATTGGAGCACAAGTTTCAGCAGAGGTTCGGCATCCATGGGCAAAACATAGCAGCGAGATTGGCGACGACGAAAGGTACCCTTACAGCATCCCGACGCGCTTCCGGATGATCCATTCCACCGTGAGCAGCAGGATCACCGGGATGAACCACCACCAGCTCTGCCAGAGCACTGTATCGCTCTCGATGACCTTGCCCTGGCTCATCGGGGCGAGGAGATCGGCGAGACGGTGGATTTGCTCTTCGCGCAGGTACTGGCCGCCCCCCTGCGCGGCCATCTGGCGGAGCAGATCCTCGTTGGCGCTGAGCTGTGTGAGCTCCCCGGTTTCGCGCGGCTCGACTTTGAATTCGGTGCGGGCCTTGAGCTCGGCTGCGGGAATCGCGACCGACTCCACGGCGACTTCATATTTGCCGGGTTCGAGCGCGGCGGTCCTGCCGCGGAAAAGTCCGCCGGCATTGTCGTCGGCGAGCAGGCGGATGGTCGCGGCGCGCTGGCCGTCGCGATACAGGACGGCATCCACGGTGGCATTCGTGACCGGGCGGCCTTCGCCGTCGCGCAGCCGCACGCGGATGTCTGCACTTTCACCGGGCCGGTAGGTGATGGCGCCCGCATCGAGGGAGACGAACTTGTCACGGACGGCGAAGGGCAGCTCGGCGATCCAGTTCGCGACCTGGTTCCAGTACCGGACGTGATGCTGGTCGGCGACCTCGTAGCGCCAGCGCCACGAATCGTCGAAGGACTGATAGAGCACCTTGCCCGCGCCAAAGGGGCGGAGCACGACGCCCGCAAACTTTCCGCCGGCGCCTTCGATCTCGACCAAGGACTCAGCTCCGGCCAGGGGTGTCGCGCCGGAGACCCAGTGCGGCGGAGGCAGCGCGTTCCAAGCTTCGCCGTTCTGCACGCGGTCCGGCGCGAGAGTGAAAGCGGCGAGCCCGGCGCTGTGATCGGTGAGCGTCACACGCACGAGGCCGTCGCGCACTCCGGCAGATTCCCATTCGACGGGAAAGAGCGGACCGATCGGCGAATCGGCGTACTCCTTCAAGCGCCCGCGCGAGCCATCGATGAAAACCATCGCGCCGCCGCGCTTCTCGACGAAATCCCGCAGCCATGAGAGTTCGTCCCCTTTGAAAACGCTGCGCGGCACTTCGCCGAAGATGATGAGGTCGTACGCCTGGAGCTGGCCATTCTCGATCGGGAATTGCTCGGGCTTCGTCCCGCGCGCGAAGCCCGCCTCCCCGCGCAACATCCCGGCGATCACGCAATTCACCTCCCACTGTTCGTCGCGCTCGAAGAGATTCCGCAGGTAGCGCGTCTCCCAGCGCGGGCGGCCATCGAGGAGCAGGATGCGACGCTTCTGCGTCACGGCGCGGACCCGCAGCGAGCCTGTGTTATTCGCCGGCTGGCTGTCGCCTTCGACCTCCGACACGGCCACTTGGAAGTCCAGCGGCAGACTCGACATCTGCACGTCGCCGCGTTGCGATTTCATCCGCTCCTTCACGTAGTCGCCGATGGCAAAGTCATACGCGACGTTGCGCAGGTTGCGGCCCTCCGTGGTGAGCTGGCGATCCCACAAGACCTTGTCGCCGTCGCTCACGGTGAGCTTGAAAGGCGAGCCGGCCGGCATGTCGTCCTTCAGCGTGATCTCGCCGCGCACGCGGTCCTCGAAAAATACCGCCTCCGGTCCATCCGCCTTCAGCACCGCGAGATCGCGCGGACGCACATGGCTGCCGAAGCCCACGGT
>JBGSYE010000082.1:0-3065 GCA_041751075.1 Chthoniobacteraceae bacterium | reverse complement strand
CGCACGCGACGGAATTCGACACCGCGTGGCGCGATCTCGAGACGCGCCAGCTCTCGAAGATTCGCACGTGGGCGGAGACCTTCATGCCCACGGCCTTTGCCAGCCACGGGCCGATGTTTTACTTCTTCAGCGGCCCGGACGCGCTCTACGCGCACACTTTTTTCCCAAACGCCTCGACCTACGTGCTCGCCGGACTCGAACCGATCGGCCCGCTGCCCGACGTGGCACGGCTCGCGCCGGCGGACCTCGACGCCTCGCTCGCCAATCTCCGCAGGTCGCTGAACTCCGTGCTGCGCTTCTCATTCTTCATCACCAGGGACATGAAGGCGGACCTCACGCACACGCAGCTCAGCGGCACGCTGCCGGTGCTCTACGTCTTCCTCGCGCGCGCCGGATGCCGCATCGAGCGCACGGATTTCGTGGGCCTCGACAAGACCGGCGCGCTCGCCCCCGGCAAGTCGGCCGCCAACGGCGCGCGGATCGTTTTCACCGGCCCAGGCGGAGGCGAGCAGACCTTGTACTACTTCACCACCGATCTCTCGGACGTTGGCATCAAGGCGAATCCGGGCTTCGTGAAATTCTGCGACCGGCTCGGCGCTGGCGTGAGCCTGCTCAAAGCCGCATCCTATCTCATGCACTCCGACGGATTCTCCTCGGCGCGCGATTTTCTCCTCGGCCATTGCCGGACGATCGTGGCGGACGACTCTGGCATCCCGCTCCGGCACTACGATCCCGCGCGATGGACGCTGCGGCTCTTCGGCAGCTACCCGGGGCCGATCGAACTCTTCGCAGAGTACCACCAGCCGCAGCTCGCCGAGCTCTTCCGCCAGGTGAATGCGGCGCCGCTGGATTTCGGCTTCGGCTACCGCTGGCATCCGAGTGAATCGACGCTCATCCTCGCTACGCCGAAGGCGGAAAGCGATCGGTAGTGGGTGGCCAAAAGCGAGGGCCTGACCCCACTCCGCACTCGACACCTCCCGCCCCTCCCAGGAGTCTCGCGCCGTGAAATTCTCCGAGCTGCAAGCCATCTACCACACCCCCTTTTTCGACCTCCTGAGCCGCGCCCGAGCCGCGTATCTCGAGCACTGGGGCGGGAGGAATGAAGTGCAGCTCTGCACCCTGCTCTCGATCAAGACCGGCGGCTGCTCGGAAGACTGCGGCTACTGCGCCCAGAGCGCGCGCTACCACACGGGAGTGAAAGCGGAGCGCCTCATGGAGACGGAGGACGTGCTCGCCGTCGCCCGGCGCGCGCGGGAAAATGGCTCCACGCGCTTCTGCATGGGCGCAGCGTGGAAGGGCGTGCGCGATGGCGACCCGCGCTTCGATCAGGTGCTCGGCACCATCCGCGAAGTCTCCAAGCTCGGCATGGAAGTGTGCGTGACGCTCGGCCAGCTCTCCCTCCCGGAGGCCCGAAAGCTGAAAGACGCGGGCGTCACCGCTTACAATCACAACCTCGACACGTCGCCCGAGTACTACCCGGAGATCGTGACCACGCACACCTTTCAGGATCGCCTGAACACGATCGACGCCGTGCAGAAAGCGGGGATGGATGTGTGCTGCGGCGGGATCATCGGTCTCGGCGAGACCGTCACCGACCGGCTGCGCATGCTCGAAGTGCTCACGGGGTTCGATCCGGCGCCGGAGAGCGTGCCGATCAATTGCCTCATGGCCATGCCCGGCACGCCGCTCGAAGATCAGCCGCCCGTGGAAGTCTTCGAACTCGTGCGCCTCATCGCGACGACGCGCCTCGCGCTGCCGAAAGCGAAGGTGCGCCTGAGCGCCGGCCGCACACGGCTTTCCCGCGAAGGCCAGGCTCTCTGCTTCTTTGCCGGCGCAAACTCGATCTTCTACGGCGACAAGCTGCTGACGGCCGCCAACCCCGGCGTGGACGAAGATCAGCAGCTCCTCGCCGAGCTCGACCTCGTGCCCCAGGCGCCGCGCATGGCCTGCCTCGCTTGATGCGCGGCCTCATCGTCCTTGCGGTCCTTTGCGTCCTCGTGGACGCAGCGCCCGCTCACACGGGCGAAGATCCCACCCGTCACTCGATCTGAATCATGACCGTCTTGCCCAGGCGGAAGGCCTCCTCGGCTCCGGCAAAGATGCGCGTCAGGTGCTCCTTCTCGGTGACGCGATACTCGACGGTCCGCGCGTGCGTCGTCATCGGGTAGTTCTTCACCACTTTCTTCCACGCGTCCTGCCCCGAGCGGTCAGCGGCTTCCTTGAAAAGCTGCTGCGCCTTTTCGATGGTCGCGGCGCCGAGCCCGCCCGGAGTATTCGGTGTCGCGGGCTCGATGTAGTAAAAGCGCGCAACCAGTGCCCCCGTGGTGTCGATGTTCACCTCCGTGACGCGGGCGATCCCATCCACCACATACTCGTGGCTGGCCACGGCGACGATCGCGCGCACGGCGACCTCATAAGTGCCGCCAGGCAGCGTGCAACGGAAGAGGGTCTGATTGGTCTTGTCGCCCGTCGGCGCAGGTGGTTGCGCCGGGGGCGTCGGCGCTTGTGCGTGCAGAGTCGCGGCGAGAACGAGCAGGAGGAGAAACGGCTTCATGCCCCCAATGTGGACAGACCGCGCTCGACATCCAATCCCCAACGCCACCGAAACTTCAGAACATCGGGCGATCCAGCCGCAATTCCCGCTGCTCCACCCGCGTGAGTCCCCAGTCCCACGGCCACCGGCCGCGACGCTCCCAGGAAAAAACGAACGGCTCGCGCAGCGCGTTCACTGTGCTCACCGCATATTGCGCCACCGGACCGCCGCTGCCCGTGATCTTCACCATTGTTCGCGTTGTGCCCGATGTACCTTCGACGACGCAATCCTCGATCCGATGTTCGACGGTGAGGAGCAGAAACTGGCGAAACACCTCCTGGCACGCCGAGAGCACGAACGCCTTGTCGTGTCCCCAGCGGTCGCTGTAGCCGTCCGCGAGAAAGTTTTCCACCGAGGGCCAGTTTCGCCGCTCGACGGCCTGCAAAAAATGCTTTTGATGCAGCCGCACCTGCCGTTCGGGCTGCCAGAGCCAGACCAGCCAGAGGCTCACCACGAGAATCCCCGCGGCGGC
>JBGSYE010000081.1:0-2477 GCA_041751075.1 Chthoniobacteraceae bacterium | reverse complement strand
ACGCGGTCGGTGCCCGGACGCTCACGGCAGGCGCCCGCCGCCGAAGTCCGCGCGCACCGCGCCCTCGGCATCGATGATCGGTTGCGGGTTCTCGACCCTCCCGAACGCGCGGCATCCGGGGCCTACTCCGCTGAGGCCGAGATCGTCCTTCATCGTATCCGCGAGCGCGCGCAGGCGCTGCACCACTTCCGCGTGGGCCGCGGCGACATCCGTGGTTTCGCCCATGTCGGATTCGAGATTGTAGAGTTCGCCCTTTTTCAAGTTCAGCTTCCACGCCCCGCTGCGCACCGCTTCGAGATCGAAGCCACGGTAGTAGTGGAAGGTCTCGTGCGGGCCTTTCGCACCAGCGTCGCCGCTCAGCACCGGCCAGATGTCCGCGCCATCGAGCTTGCGATCCGTGGGCACAGTGCCGCCGGCCAGTTTCACAAAGGTCGGCAGCACGTCGCGCATCCCGGTGATGGCGCCCGTCGCCGTGCCGGCGGGGATTTTCCCCGGCCACCAGGCGATCGTCGCCACCCGGATGCCGCCCTCCCACGTCTGGGCTTTGAAGCCCCGCAGGGGCGCATTCACGCCGCGCGTGGTGCCGCCATTGTCGGAGGTGAAAATCACGAGCGTCTTCGACTCGAGCTTCCGCTCGCGCAAGGCGTCGAGCACCTGGCCGACACTCCAGTCCACCTCCTCCACCCAGTCGCTGTAGATTCCGTTCGGAGATTTGCCCGCCCACTTTTTGCCGGGATAAATCGGGAAGTGAACCGCCGAGTGCGGCAGGTAGAGGAAGAAGGGCTTGTCTTTCTGCGCCTCGATGAAACTCACCGCCGCCGTGGTGTAAGTCTCGACGATCGCCTGCTGCTCGTCCGGCCGCACCCGCGCCAGCACCTTCCCATCGCCGACCAGCGGCAGCGGCGGCTGGCTCATGCCTCGCAAGCCGGCCTCGTCGTTGCCGGTCAGCCTCGAGAGTTTCGCATCGGGCAGCTTTTCGCCGAGATTACTCTTCGAGCCCTCAGTGCCCGGACCCATGTCATTCGAGTAAGGGATGCCGAGGTAACTATCGAAGCCCTGCTGCGTAGGGAGAAACTCCGGCTGATCGCCGAGGTGCCACTTCCCGATGCAGGCCGTCGCGTAGCCCGCCTCCTTTAGCAGCTCCGCCACAGTGCGCTCCGCAGGATTCAGCCCGACGGCGCCCGCCGGGAAAAGCACGCCCGGGATCGGCAGCGCGCGCTTGGGGTAACATCCCGTCATCAGTGAGGCGCGCGACGGCGAGCACACCGGCGCCGCGTAGAAGCTCGTGAGCTTGCGGCCTTCCGAGGCCATGCGGTCGAGATGCGGCGTGCGGTTCAGCTTCGAGCCAAAGGGACCGATGTCCGCGTAGCCGAGGTCGTCGATGTTGATCACGATGAAGTTTGGCTTCGCCGAACCCGCGGAGAGTGGGGAGTGCGCGAGCGCGAGCAGCGCGAGGAGGAGGGGAGTGTGGATGCGGAACATGGGGAGGTGTCGTGTTTGGAGATATGGCGTGAATTACCCTGGAGCGTGTCATGCACTTTGCCTTCTTTTAATCCTGTCGAAGAAGGAGACAAACCAGATCACTTCCCTCGCCGCGACAGAGGCCGCTTTCGTCGAGCGCCGCAATGAAAAGGAACTCGCGAACGCCGAGGCCGTCATCGGGAAATATCAAAAGGAACTCGACCTTGTCGTGACGGGCGCTCGCCCCCGACAAGCTCCAACGCCAGGCCGATCCGAACGCAGGGAAGGATGAAAAGGCCACCGTCACGGAATTGCAGAAGGTCAATGTCACTCTCCAGAAGATTCGTGGATGACCTCACGGCGGGGAAAGTCTTGCTGAGCGGAAGACCTCACGGGCCTCGATAGAGGTTCCATTCAAGGAGCCGACGGATACGAGCGAGAAGGCCGTGATGAAAAGTTTCGTATTCAAGCAGACGACGACCGCCATCTCTTTCTCTGGATCAAACCACGGCGCCTTCGCAATCCGCCCATACCAGTAGCGCCCCGCCCGGGCCGGCGTGTCCCCCAAGGTAGTGGCCTCTGGCTCGGAAAGACGAAGCAGTTGCACGCGCATTTCGCCTTCAAACTCGATCGTTTGGAGGCTGAGGGATTTTGGTTGGATTGCCGGTTTCCTGGGGTGGCGTTCTGTCGTGAATCCTCGCTAATCCCGATTTTCGATGTATCTGGCCGGGCGCCGATCGCCCGGAAACCAAGCAAGCAAGCCACTTCGCAGAGAATCGAGAACTGGCGGAGCCTACGGGACTCGAACCCGCAACCTCCGCCGTGACAGGGCGGCGCTCTAACCAATTGAGCTAAGGCTCCTTTGAAAGGAGGGCGGAGACTAGAGCGCACCTCCGGGAGCGGCAACGAATTTTTCGGGGGAAAATTTGCGCGTCGGTCGCGGCTACGGCGCGGCCTTTTGTTTGAAGGCGATGTCGTGGAGCTTGCAGTGCGCGATCGCTCCCGGATGGCCCCTT
>JBGSYE010000080.1:0-3330 GCA_041751075.1 Chthoniobacteraceae bacterium | reverse complement strand
GACCCTGCAATCGCGAGCGCGAAAGCGCGGGTGCCGCGGCGGCGAGGAAGCGATCGAGGCGCTCGCCGGCGGCTTCCGGTCCGACGATGTATTCTGCGGAAAGCATCGCCCGCAGCGTGGCAGACGGATCGAAGCGCGTGGAATATTTTCCTCTTCCTCTTCATCCTCATCTTCGCCCTCAGTCGCCGGGATGATGAAGATGAAGATGAGGATGAAGATGATGAGGCTGCCACGGACCCGCATTGACGGATGCGCGCTCGTGCGAGAGAAAGACTCACTCGTGGAAGAACCAACTCCCCAGCAATTGCAGCCCTGCGCGGGCTGCGGCGCGATGCTCGATGTCTCGGACGAAGAGCCGCTTGCGGAAGTAACCTGCCCCGCGTGCGCGACCTTGAACGCCGTGGGCGGAATGATCGGCCCCTTTGAACTCATCGAGGTGCTCGGCCACGGCGGCATGGGCGTGGTCTATAAGGCGCGCGACGTGAGCCTCGACCGGCTCGTCGCCCTGAAGCTGCTCCACCGCGAAGAATCCGGCGATCCGGCGCAGATCGAAAAACTCGCCAGCGAGGCCTCGATCACCGCGTCGATCAATCACCCGAACGTCGTCAAGGTCTTCACCACTGGCTACGACCGCGACCGCTTCTACATCGCCATGGAGCTGGTGGACAGAGGCACGCTCGACGGCCTCATCATACTCCAGGAGCGCGTCGCCGAAGCCCAGGCGCTGGACATCGGCATCCAGATCGCCATGGGCCTGCGCGCGGCGCTGCACCACGGCCTCATCCATCGCGACATCAAGCCGGGCAATATCCTCTTCGCCGACGCGCACACCGCAAAGATCGTGGACTTCGGCCTCGCCATGCTCGCCGAGGATGCGGCGGCCGCGCGCGGCGAAGTGTGGGGCACGCCGTATTACGTAGCGCCGGAGAAGCTCGATCAAAAGCCGGAGGATTTCCGCAGCGACATCTATTCGCTCGGAGCCACGCTTTTCCACGCCATCGCGGGGCGGCCGCCCTTCGAGGCGGAGAATGCGTCGCTCGTCGCGCTGAAGCACCTCAAGAGCGAGGCGGTAAGTCTTCAAGCCTTCGCTCCGTGGGTCGCCGGCGCGACCGCCTTTGTCATCAATCGCACCCTGAGCAAAGATCCCGACCAGCGTTACCAGAGCTACGACGAACTCATCGCTCACCTCGAGTACGCCCGCCGCGAGATCGATGAAAAGGCGGCGCAACCCGCGGAAAAGCCCAGGCGGGTGGTCGTCGAATCCGCCGCGCAGCAGACGGCGATGAGCTGGCTCGTGCTCGGGCTGCTCGGCCTCATGCTCCTCGGCGGAGGCGGCTACCTCGTTTACAAAGTGGCCGGCGGGGGAAAGGCCGCGCCGGTCTCCATCGTCGGAGCGCAGCGCGGCACGAAGTACGACGCCGACTATGAGAGCGCGCGGCAGAAGCTCTTCGCTGGCGACACCGCCGGCGCCGCCGAGGCCTTCGCGAAACTCGGCAACGCGAAACTCAGCCGACCGATGATCGACTGGGTGAACTTCCACGAAGCGCTCGCCCACTTCCGCGCCGGGAAGCTCGAGGAAGGCCAGGCGGCGCTCCGCAAGATCGAGTCGCGCGGCCGGGAGTCCTCGGACACCGGCTCGCGGAAGGTGGTCGAATTCCTCGTCGAGACCGCCGCGGCTGCCACCAGCAGCCGGCCGGTGCCGATGAACGTGGCCAGCCGGCTCGACACGAAGAATCACGAGGCTCTCGCGCTGCTGATCTTCGGGCTGCAAAACTGGCAGCTCCAACGCTTCGCGGAGGCGGACTTTTTCCTCGGGAAATTCGACACGACCCAGCCCATCGGCTCCGAGTGGGTGGCCGATTACAAGCCGCTGATCGCCGACTACCTGAGCGATCTCCGCCAGTACCGCGATGCCGTCACGGCGGTGAAGATGGCGACCACGCCGGAGTTGAAGCGCACCGCCGCGGCGGTGATCGACGAAGCGAGGAAGAATCTCAAGGCCGACGGCGCCATGCGAGCCAGGCTGGGTGACATGCGCAAGAAGCTGGGGCCGATTCCCGGCGCACCCCCGCCGGGGAAACCCCCAGGGAAGAAACCGCGGCCTAAGAAGCCGTAGCGACGGACCCCATCTCCTGGCAGATGGTCGGAACGGCGACGGCGGACGCAGGTGAGAGTTTGAACGAGTCGCGCCTTTATCGGGCGATAGCGTTGCCGCGGGAACGAGCCGGCGGTCCTCAGATCAAAAACAGGGACAGAATCTTCCGTCTGTTTTTCGCTTATTTTAGGTCTCGTGCAGACGTTGCCCTCGCGGCGTCCGACGTTTCCGAGGATCGTTGCTTCACAACTCAGTTGAAGTTGAGCTTACTGCCCCAACGCTTCGCGAACTTCCGCGCACTTTGCGAATAGTTGTCCCGCTCCTCGTGAGCGAGGCTCCACCCTATCAGCACGCCGAGGAGAAATCCGATCCCGAAGATGCTCAATGCCGACGTCGCCGGATTGTCGCGCACGTAACGCTCCCCGGCCTGCAAAGCCTCCCCGGCCTTTGCTTTTGTCGTTTCAAAAGTGCGTTTGGCCGCTTCGCTGATTGGCTCAGGATCGGCGGACGGAAGGGGATCTTGCTTGTTCATAAGGTGGGTGTCGTTGGTCGATTCGCGCGGTCTTCAACTTCCTTTGGAGCGCGGTGCATTTCGTCTAGACTTGCCCGCGCCGCTGCAATTGCGCTCTGTGCCTCAACGCGCCGGCACTTCAGCCGCGCCAAGTTCCCGTTCCGCAAACTCCTTGAAGCGTCCCAGATCTTCGGCCAGATCCGCCTCGGGCGACCCTCCCAGCAGGTGCGCGAGAGCCACGCCCACCGCGCCCGCGGGCGGGTCAAATTCCAGCGCGACCTTCACGCGCGTCGCCCCGCCACCCGCCGGCTCAAACCGTACCGAGCCCGCATTGCTCACCGTCGCACCGGGTAGCGATTGCCAGGCGATGAGGCGACCCTCCTCTTCGTTGATGATCTCCGCGTCCCATTCAAAGGTCTGCCCCGCCGGTCCCGCCACTTGCCAATGCGAGCGTTTCGCCCCGCGCGGCTCCACCGACTTCACATGCCGCATCACTTGCGGCAGCCCCTTCAGATCGCGCCAAAAGTGAAACAACGCCGCTGCCGGTCGGTCGATTTCCACCGCCGCCTCGATCCGCTCGCCCCGATTGCCGGGCACCCCAGATCGGGCGTGGCGGCGATCCAGTTCCAGGCGCGCATAGAGCGGGCATTGCCCCGTGACCGCGCGGCGCACGAGCGCGCCACCGGCGAGCAACAGAATCCAGCGGGCCAGCCCCCCGCGCGCC
>JBGSYE010000079.1:0-2543 GCA_041751075.1 Chthoniobacteraceae bacterium | reverse complement strand
GCGCTGAAGTCGCAGAGTCCAGAGGTGCGCGTGGGCCTCGTGGGAGCGCACGCGGCGGTGCTGCCGGAGGAGACGCTGCGCACGAGCGAGGCGATCGACTTCGTCGGGCGCAAGGAGTTCGACTTCACCTGCCGCGATGCGGCGCTCGGCCTGCCACTCGCGGAGATCGACGGGCTCTCGTGGCGCCGCGACGGAAAGGTCGTTCACAATCCCGAGCGGAAGCTGATCCAGAATTTCGACGAGCTGCCGAGCGTGATGGACGTGTATGCGCGCGATCTCACGATCGAGAACTACGCGATCGGCTACCTCAAGCATCCCTACGTCTCGCACTACACGGGCCGCGGCTGCCCCGCGCAGTGTACCTTTTGCCTCTGGCCGCAGACCGTCGGCGGACACAAGTATCGCGCGAAGTCGCCGGAAGCGGTCGCGCGCGAGATGGCTCATGCGCAGCGGCTCTTTCCACAGGTGCAGGAGTTCTTCTTCGACGACGACACCTTCACCGCCTACCAGCCGCGGGCGCGCGAGATCGCACGGCAGATCGGCCGCCTCGGCATGACGTGGAGCTGCAACGCGCGCGCCAACGTGAACTACGAAACGCTCAAGACGATGCGCGACCACGGCCTGCGGCTCCTGCTCGTGGGCTACGAGAGCGGCAATCAGCGCATCCTCGACAACATCAAGAAAGGCATCCGCCTCGAGGAGGCGCGCGAATTCACCCGCAACTGCAAGAGGCTCGGCATCACCATTCACGGCACCTTCATCCTCGGGCTGCCGGGCGAAACGCGGGAGACGATCCGCGAGACGATCGAGTTTGCGCGCGAGGTCGATCCCTTCTCGATGCAGGTGAGCCTCGCCGCGCCGTATCCGGGCACGGAGCTGTATCGCCAGGCGGGGGAAAATGGGTGGTTCAGCGAGGCGGTGAATCTCGTCGATGGCCACGGGCAGCAGACGGCGGCGCTGGAATACGACGGGCTCTCGCGCGATGAGATCTTTGCCGCGCTCGATCGCTTCTACCGAGCCTACTACTTCCGGCCGCGTCCGATCGCGCGGATGCTCGGCGAGATGCTGGCGGACTTTGGCGTGATGAAGCGCCGGCTGCGCGAAGGCGCGGAGTTCATCCGCTTCCTGCGCCTGCGCAGCGCGTAGAGCGAGGGTGACGTCAGGCCACTCGCTTTCGGGCGACGTGCAAAAGCGAGTGGCCTGACGGCACACTCGCTCTAGGCTCAATCCCCCACCGCGATGAACTCGACGAGGTCGCGGATGGAGCGCTTGTCGAGCACGGCGCCGAAGTGCGGAGGCATCGGACTCGGGAGCGGAAGCCGTTCGGCGATCTCGCTGAGCTTCACATGGCGTTTCTTTCCATCGGCCACGGTGGTGATGATGAGTTCGTCGGCGGTCTCGTTGCTCACGACGCCGGAGACAGTCTCGCCGCTCTTGAGAGTGAGCGACGCGCTGTGAAACCCGGGCGCGATGGTCGCATTCGGCGCGATCAGCGACTCGAGGATGCGGATGCGCTCGATCGACTTGCGCAGCCACGTCAGGTCCGGGCCGATCTGGCCGCCCTTGCCGTCGATCGCGTGACACCGGATGCAGCCGGCCTCCGGCTTCTTCTCGAAGATCGCGCGCCCCGCATCGGCATCGCCGCCTTCGAGGCATTCCCGGAAGCGGCTGAGCGGATCGCGCGACTCCGCGAGTTGCTTCTCATGCTCGGCGAGCAGGGCTTTCAAGCGGGGGTCGTCCCGCTTTGCGGCGGCCTCAAAAGGTCGAGCCACAAGGCCGGCAGGAGTTCGCCTTTGAGGTAGAGATCGAATTGCGCGGCGAGCAAGGCATTCGCATCCCGATCGGGATGCACCGCCAGCCGCGCGAAGGCCCTCTGCCGCGCGCTCAAGCGACCGCTCGCAAGCACCACCGCTTCCTCCGCGATCGTCCGGGGTGGGGGCGAGGTTTCCGCACTCCTCACATGCAGTGCGAAAGTGCACAACGTGACGAACACGGCGCAGCCTGGAAGCCGGACGGATGGCATGGAGGTGGGAAAACGTGGAGCGGTCAGAGAACCTATCCGATGGATATCGCACCGTCATCCGCGGTGAGAGGAAGCATGAGTTCCAGTCCGAGCAATACGCATTCGCACCAGCAATCCGACGCTTCTGAGATGCGGCGGCGCCTGCCCTTCAGTCGATCAACTGAAACTCCGGCAGATTGACCATCACCCACAGAAGGTCGGCGATGCCCGCGACGGTGGCGGGTGTGCCGAGGAGTTCGTTGGCGATTTCGCGTTCGGTCGGAGTCGGCGCACGGCCGAGTGCGTGGCGGTAGATCTTGTGGAGCCACGCGCCAGGATCGCTTTCGGCGACGGGCGCAAACTTTGCGGCGGCCTTTTGCAGGCGGCTGTTGAGCGTGGCGCCGTTGGTGAGTTCGAGCGCCTGAATGGTGGTCGCGGCGCTCGCGCGCTGCGGGACGACGATCTCGCGGTTCGGTCGATCGAGCGCGACCTGGAGCGGATCGGCGGCGAGCAGCGATGCGCGGATCTCGCCGACGTGCGC
>JBGSYE010000078.1:0-6377 GCA_041751075.1 Chthoniobacteraceae bacterium | reverse complement strand
GCTTCTCGGACTCACTGGAGTGACCGCGCGGCGCACGCGGAGCGTTGACAGACTCGCAGGCTCGGCGGCAGGTTCACCGCCTCATGAATCACTCGCCATTCTCCCAAGACACCACGCGCCGCCGCTTCATCCGGGCGACGGGCACCGCTGCCGCAGTCTCCGCACTCGCCGGGGTGAAGATCCCTTTCGTCCACGCGGCAGAGGACAATACGCAGCAGCTCGCGGTGATCGGCTGCGGGGGGCGCGGCACGGGTGCGGTGGCGAATGCGCTGACAGTGACCGGGCCGCCGATCAAGCTCGTGGCCATGGCCGATGTCTCGGAGTCGAAGCTCAAGAGCAGCCTCAATGGCATCTCCACGAAGTATCCGACGCAGGTAGATGTGCCTGAAGATCGGCAGTTCATCGGCTTCGACGCCTACAAGCATGCCATCGACGCGCTGCCGAAGAATGGCATCGCGATCTTCTCCACTCCGCCGGCATTCCGCTGGGTGTTCTTCCAGTACGCGATCGAGAAGGGGCTGAAAAATGTCTTCATGGAAAAGCCCATCTGCACCGATGGGCCGACTGCGCGCCGGATGCTTGCGCTCAATGAAGAGGCGAAGGCCGCGGGGATGCGGGTGGCCGTGGGCCTCATGGTCCGGCACTGCAAGGCGCGCAAGGAGCTGGCGTCGCGAATTCACCAAGGGGAACTCGGCGACATCCTGCTCGTACGGGCCTATCGGCAGCAGGGTCCGGTGGCATCTTTCCGCACGAAGAAGCGCGATCCGGAGAAGGATCCGAACGAGGTGCTCTTCCAGCTCAAGAATTTCCACAGCTTCCTCTGGGCGAGCGGCGGCGCATTCAGCGACTACAACATTCACAACATCGACGAAGCCTGCTGGGTGAAGAACGACTGGCCCATCGAGGCGCGCGGCTCGGGCGGGCGGCACTATCGCGACGAATGGGTGGATCAGAATTTCGACACCTACACGGTCGAGTACACCTTCCCCGATGGCACCAAGCTCATGTGGCAGAGCGGCAACATGCAGGGCACGCAGACGCAATTCATGACCCACGCCCACGGCACCAAGGGGTTGGCGATCTTTTCGACCGCGGGCCATTTCCCGGCGAAGTCGCGCATCTTCAAAGACCAGGCGATCAAGAGTGAGGACGTGCTGTGGTCCTTCCCGCAGCCGGAGCCGAATCCCTATCAGCTCGAGTGGGACGACTTCCTCGAAGCCATCCGCGCGGACGAGCCGTACAACGAAGTGGAGCGTTCGGTGAAGGCGAGTCTCGTCACGGCGATGGGCCGGCTCTCGTCGCACACCGGGCAGACGATCACCTACGACGACGCGCTGAACTGGAAGTCGGAGTTTGCACCCGAAGTGGACAAGCTCTCGATGGATGGACCCGCTCCGGTGATGCCCGATCCCGAGGGCAAGTACCCCGTGCCACAGCCGGGCTTCAAAAAGAACGCGGAGTACTGAGCCCTTGTAGCGGCGGTCTAAGACCGTCGCCAACTTTGACGGGCGAAGGCGGCGCGGAGCCGACGTTTCCAACGCAATTAGCGACCGCCGCTACTGCGTGGCCCAGCGAAGCTTTGCGCTGCTCGAGCGCGGGTTCGCGCGGAGTTCGGCGGCGCTCGCGCGGATCGGATTCGCTGCGATCACTGCGTAGATGCCTTCGCGCAGGCCGGTCTTGAAGGCGTGTTTCACGCGGCGGTCTTCGCCGGAGTGGAAGGTGAGGATCGCCACGCGACCGCCGGGTTTCAGGCACTGCGGGAGCGTGCGGAGCAAAGTGTCGAGCGCGCTGAATTCGTCGTTCACCGCGATGCGCAGCGCCTGGAAGACGCGGCGCACGGAATCTTCGATCTCCTCGCGTTTGCCGCGCGGCGCCGTGGCGAGCGTTTGGCGGATGACGGCGGCGAGTGTGGTCGTCGTGAGGATCGGCGAGCGCAGTAGGGCGGGAGCGAGGATCGCGGCGTGCGGTTCGTCGCTGCTTTCGAGGAGCACGCGTTCGAGTTGCGCGGCGCTCGTTTTCCGAAGCCACTCCGATGCCGGCAGGCCGCGCCCGGGATTCATGCGCAGGTCGAGCGGGCCTTCGGACTTGAAGGTGAATCCGCGCGCTGGATTGTCGATTTGCATCGAGGACACGCCGAGGTCGGCGAGGATGGCATCCGCTCCGCCCGGAGCTTCGGTGGCGAGGAGTTGTGCCAGGCCGGCGAAGTTTCGCTGACGGACGAGCAGCGACTCCGCGGGAAATCCGAGCGCGCGCAGCCTTGCCTCCGTGCGCGGCAGTTCGATCGGATCGACATCGAGCGCGATGAGTCGTCCGCCGGGCTGCACCGCGCGCAACAGCTCCGCGGCGTGGACGCCGTAGCCGAGCGTGCAGTCCACCACCGTGTCACCGGGTTTCGGAGCGAGCGCTTCGAGGATTTCGCCGACCATGATGGGGCGATGCATCCCGGCGGGTGTCTTCCCGCTGGAGAGTACCTTCTCCACATCCGTGGGGTAGCGCGCCGGATCGTGCTCCTTGTACTTCTCCGCAAAGCCGCGCGGATTTTTTCCCGAGTATCGCTTCCGGCGCGGGGGCTTCTCGCTCACCGGACCGAAGCTTTTTCGCGGATCTTCCGCTCGATTCCGGCGGCCTGGACCTGCGCCTCGGCGAGCGGCAGTGCACGCTCCGCAGTGCCGGGGCGCAGATGGCCGATCTCCTTCAACCACGCATCGGCGAGCAGGCGACCGCGTTTGCGGATCAGCGCGAGCAGCTCGGGCGATGGCGGGGAGGCGCGGAACTTTTCCGCCCGCGTGGGATCGAGTTCCGCGATCAGCATCGCGGCGATCAAGGCGTGTCCCGCAGCGTCGGCATGCACGCCGTCTTTGGCAAAGGTGAACGAGACATCCTGCTCCCGGTGTTTTGCGATCGCGGCCTTCATCGGCGTGTGGATGTCGATCACGCGCCAGCCCGAGGCGCGCTGCTCCATGAGCCACGCGCTGTAGCGGGTGAGCACGGCGTCGTAGCCTTCGTAGGGAGCGTTCGCGGATTCCTGCCCAGCCGGCGCGACCTTGCCGCTGATCGGCACGGAATCGAATACCGGCGGTGTGAGATGGATCACCTGCGCGCCTGCGGCCCTGGCTTTGTCGCGCAGCTTGCGGATGCCTTCCTGAAATCGGAGCGCGCGGATTTCATCATAGGGTTTGTAAATCCCGTCATTCATGCCGTAGCAGGCGAAGATGAGATCGGGCCTGGCCTTGGCGAGCACACGATCGAGCCGCTCGTGGAGATCGGGGCGCGGAAATTTTCCGCCCGCGTGCCCGACCTCCGAAAGTCCTGAGACCGTCTCGCTCGGCAGTCCGCAATCGATCACTTCGATATCGCGATTGGGCAATTGCGTGAAGAGGAACGCCTCGAAAATATCCACGTACTGGCCCGCGTAGGTGATGCTGTCGCCGAGGAAGACGATGCGCTGCACGCCGGGGAGGAAGTCGGCGGCTGTGCCGCGAGTAGTCGCGGCGAGGACGGTGAAGACGAGGGCGAGCAGGAATGAGCGCATGGGGGAAAACATTCAACATTCAACATTCAACATCCAACATCCAATAACGCATCCGGAGCGTGTGCGGGGGATTGGATGTTGAATGTTGGATGTCGAATGTTTCCCTTTCCCCCCTCCTCCCATGCGTCTCCTCATCCTGCTCCTCCTTTCCGCTGCCCCCCTCTGCGCGCAGACGGATTACCCACCGCCACCCGAAGCCACGCCGCGCGATGACGTGCCGAAGGGCGAACTCATCAAGTTCGACTTCGATCACTCGCGCATCTTCCCGGGCACCACCCGCGCGGTGACAGTCTATGTGCCGCGGCAATACGACGGCGCCAAACCCGCGTGCCTCTACGTGAATCAGGACGGCTTGCAGTGGAAGGCCGACGTCGTCTTCGACAACATGCTCGCGAAGGGCGAACTCCCGGTGCTCATCGGCGTCTTTGTGATGCACGGCCGCGTGAAGGCTGCCGACGAAAAGACGGCGCTCGACCGCTTCAACCGCAGCCTCGAATACGACGGCCTCGGCCCGGACTACGCACGATTCCTTCTCGAGGAATTGCTGCCCGAGGTGGAAAAGAAGACGACTTCGGATGGGCGGAAGATCCTGCTCAGCAAAGCCGCGGCGGATCGCGCCATCGGCGGATCGAGCTCCGGCGCGATCTGCGCCTTCACCGCGGCGTGGGAGCGGCCGGATGCGTTCTCGCGCGTGTTCAGCAACGTGGGCACCTTCGTCAGCCTGCGCGGCGGCGATCGTTATCCCGGGCTGATCCGCAAGTATGAGCCAAAGGCGCTCCGCGTCTTCCAGGTCGATGGCTCGAACGACAACAACATCTACGCGGGCGACTGGTGGATGGCGAATCAGATGATGGATCGCGCGCTCACCTTCGCCGGCTACGAGCACCTGAGCGTGTGGGGCGATGGCGGGCACAATGCCAAACACGGCACCGCCGTCTTTCCCGATGCCATGCGCTTTCTGTGGAAAGGGTGGCCCGAACCCGTGAAGACCGGCGCGTCGCAGAACCGGATGCTCAACGAGATCCTCGTGCCGGGCGAAGACTGGGTGCAGGTCTGGGAAGGCGGGAAATTCACCGAAGGCCCGGCGGCGAATGCGAACGGCGACGTTTTCTTCAACGACATCCCGAACTCGAAGACCTACCGGATCGCGCTCGACGGCCAGGTCACGGAATTCGTCGCCGACTCGAAGCGCGCGAACGGGATGGCCTTTGGCCCCGACGGACGGCTCTTCGTCGTGGCGTCGGGTGAGGAGAAAATCCTGAGTTACGGCGCGGAGGGCAAGGCGACCGAGCTTGCGAGCGGCATTCGAGGCAACGACCTCGTCGCGCTGCACAATGGGAATCTTTACGTCACCGAGCCGAGCGCCGATCCGAAGCAGCCGAGCAAGATCTGGCTCATCAAACCGGACGGAGCGAAACGCGTCGTCGATACCGGCCTCAAGTTTTCCAACGGCATCACAGCGAGCCCCGACCAGACGCTGCTCTACGTCGCCGACTCGCGCACGCACTGGGTGTACAGCTACCAGATCCAGCCCGACGGTTCGCTGCGCCACAAGCAGCGCTACTACTGGCTGCACGAGCCCGACCAGGCGGATGACTCCGGCGCGGACGGCATGGAAGTGGACGCCGACGGACGGCTCTACGTGGCGACGCGGCTCGGGGTGCAGGTGTGCGATCAGGCGGGCCGGGTGAACGTCATCCTGCCCACGCCGAATGGAAAAGTCAGCAACGTCACCTTCGGAGGCCCCGCACACGACACGCTCTTCATCACTGCGGGCGACAAAGTGTACAAGCGCAAGCTCAAGGCCAGGGCCGCGCCCAGCTATCTGGCGCCGATCAAACCGAAGGCGCCGGGACTGTAGTTCCGATTCGCTTTCCCGAGGAGCCGATCGCCGCGGTCGGCGTTAGGTTTTCGTGGTGCCGGCAGTGATGGGCGATGGTGCTCCCTCTTTCCCATCGTGTGGCGGGCGGTGGGGGTGCTGAAATCTCCCAATGAGGCCTTGCCTTCATGCCATCCCATTCAGCGGACACTTCCGGCCCGAGACAGCCTCGTGCCGGCTCAGGGCGGGAGTTCCTCGGCGAGTGCCTCCCAAAGGGCGGCGAGCGCGCTTTCGATCTGCTCTTCCGTGGAGCAGTAGGGAGGCATGAGGATGAGCACATCGCCGATTGGCCGGGTGAGCAGGCCGCGCCGCCTGGCTCGTTCGCAGACGTGGTGGCCGGCGCGACGGCCCACCGGGAAGCGCTCGCGCGTGGCGAAATCCTGCACCAGCTCGATGGCGCAGATCATCCCTTCACACCGCACATCGCCCACCTGCGGGTGTTGCCAAAATCGTTGCGCGAGCCTTTCCAGCGCTGCGGCGCGGGTGCGGATGCGATCGAGCGTATGCACGGTCTCGAAGAGCGCGAGGCTCGCGAGGGCGGCGGAGCATCCGAGCTGGTTGCCGGTGTAGCTGTGGCCGTGGAAGAAGGTCTTGAACTCCTCGTACTCGCCGAGGAAGGCGCCGAAGATTTCGCTGCTCGCGATGGTCGCCGCCAGCGGAAGATAGCCGCCGGTGAGTCCCTTGGCGAGGGCGATGACATCGGGGCGCACGCCTTCCTCCTTTTGAAAGGCAAACATCGCGCCGGTGCGCCCGAAGCCGGTGAGCACCTCGTCGAGCATGAGCCACACCCCGCGCTCGCGGCAGAGCGCGGCGACTTGCGAGAGGTAGCCCGCAGGATGCATGGACATCGAGCCGGCGCCCTGCACGCGCGGCTCCATCACAAAGGCCGAGGCGCGGTCGCCGGCTTCATCGAGGGTGCGTTCGACTTCGCGGACACACTCCCACTGGCACTTCCGCGCGAGCCGC
>JBGSYE010000077.1:0-4185 GCA_041751075.1 Chthoniobacteraceae bacterium | reverse complement strand
CGACCGCAGCCGCGACTACGCCGGCGCCCAGGCGGCGGCGGAAGGCGCGATCGAGTACGCCTACGGCGTCTGGAAGACCCAGATCGCTTCGACCAATGCCGCCGTGTCGGGTTCCACGCTCGCCGCGCCGGTCTTTCCCGGTTACGCCATGGTCGGGACATTGGAAATCGCACCGGCCAATGAATACGGGGTCTCGACCTCCGCCACGGGACTCCCTCCAGTGGTGAGTATGGATGTGGACGGCTACCCCGGCTGGCGGGGTCGCGGGTATAACTATGTCGCGCGCGCCCAGATGAATCCCGGCCATACTTACCGCGTAGGTGTCCGCCGCCAGTTCCAGTACTCCGAGGTGCCGCTCTTTCAGGCGATGTACTTCTTCGAAAACGACTTCGAGCTCTACAAGCCAGCGACCATGATCATCGGCGGCCTGGTGCATAGCAATTCCAACATGTGGGTCAGCGGGCGGACCACGACCCCGCTCACCTTCCAGGGAAATGTCTCCCGCGCCGGCAACTATTCCAGCAATGCGCCGCCCACCGGTCCCCTTTGGTCGGCTCCAGACAGCACCCACCAGGCGCCCATCTATCCGAACGGGCAATCCAATCAGCTCCGGCTGGTCCCCCGCATGGAGCCGCTCGGCGAGGCGCCCTCGCAGGCGCTGAACACCACCGACGCCAATCCGAACAATGACTCCTTCCGCGAGCTCATCGAGCCACCCAACACTGCGTTCCCCGATCCGCAGGCGATCGCCACCCGCCGACTCTACAACAAGGCGGGCATGCGGGTGAATATCAACGGCAGCACCATCACCGTGACTGGCGTCAATGGCCTGACCTTGTCGCCTGCGAAGCAGACAGAAGTCCGCAACGCCATCAGCGCCTCGGCGACCATCTACGACCAGCGCGAAGGCAGAAACGTCGATGTGCGCTCCCTCGATATCGGCATGCTGCGGACCGCGCTCTCGACCGGCGTCAGCAACTTCAATGACGTGCTCTACATCAACGACACCACTCCGCAGGTCTCCGGGAATATGGAGCCGAAAACCATCCGCCTCAAAAATGGCGGCATCCTGCCGGACGCCGGGCTGACCGTGGTCAGCGAAAACCCCATCTACATCCAGGGCGACTACAATACCGGTTCCACGCCTTCTACAGTCAACAACGTGCCCTCGAACAACGGCGGCAATACCAACAATACCGACAGCCCGACGGTGGCCGGCTACACCCGCAAGCCTTCAGCCGTCATCGGAGATGCGGTGATGCTGCTTTCCAACAATTGGAACGACGCGAATTCTTCACTCACCCTCGCCAATCGCCCGGCGACTCACACGACCTACAATACGGCCATCATCTCCGGCTATATGCCTTCCGGCTACCAGCCGCCATCGGGCTCGCAATACGGCTACTCGGGCGGCGCCAACAACTTCCCGCGCTTCCTCGAGACCTGGAGCGGCGATCACTGCACCTACTACGGGTCGATGGTCGAGTTGTTCGAGAGTGAGAAGTTCACGGGCCGCTGGAACACCGGCAACATCTACAGCCCGCCGGCGCGCATGTGGAACTACGACACCAGTTTTACCGACAATCCGCCGCCCGGCGCGATCAGCGGCACGACCTGGTCGCGCGGCACCTGGGCCAAGTGGACCGATCAACCCTGACACTCCATGAAACGACTGCTCTCGCACTTCGCACTCGCCACGCTGGCCGCCACGCTCAGCGCCGCCAATGTGGACCTCACGCCCCGCTACCTCGATACCGAGTTTGACGCCATTCAGATTCGCCAGCTCTACTTCCTCGAAGACACCACCAGGATCGGCATTACCCTCGACCAGGAGACGACTGTCTCCACCAACGGCGGCGGAGTGGTCTTCAAGTTCTCAAAAGTCCCGGACGCCAGCTTCCGCATCGCCATCTCTCCGCTGACGCCAGAGGAGGCGATGAGCGACCCCGAGTCGCTGGAACGCTACCGGGCCAGCGCCCTGAGTTTCGTGCCCGCCGGAGCCACCGAGGTCACCGTGCTGGAGGAAGCCGCCAATCCGCTGCCGATCAACCACTGGCAAAGCCATGTCTTTGTCGTCACCTACCAGGCCGGCGCCAACGTCCGGAGACTCAGCGTCACCTTTGTGAATGTGAATCCGACCTCGCAGCTCGTGCTGGTGACTTCCGCACCACCCCGCGCCTTTGCCGACGCGGCGGATCGCTCCTTCCAGATCATCCGTAGCTGGCACGAGATGCTACCGGAAGACCAGATCGCCAAAGGCAACTGACGGCGCGGCCAGTTCACTTTCCGCCAGCCGCATCGAGGAAGACATCCATCTGCTGGCCGACATAGACCGGGATGTCCGGCTGGTCGAAACGGAAGATGATCTGCAGGACGCGCGTATCGACACGCTCGCTGCTCTCTCCGGTAAGTGATTTCTTCGGCACGATGTAGGGCTCGATGCGGACGAACCCCAGCACGATCGGGTGATCGCGGCGACCCTTGATGAAGGCCACGGCTTTGCAGTCGGGCCGGACGCGGTGCGCGTTGTCTTCATCCACGTCGGCGCGGAGCTGGAAGCGGCTTACTTGCCCGAGCAGGATGAGCGGGTCCGCATTCGGATTCACGCTGGCATACTCGCCCGCGCGCACATTCACCTGGAGGATGGTGCCGTCCCGCGGCGCGCGGATGGTGAGCAGATCGAGCTGCACCTCGGAGCGGGCCAGTTGCGCCTGGGCGAAGGCCAGCTCCGCACGCACGCTCTCGAGCCGGGTCGTCGCCGCCTGGAGGGCGAATTGCGCGCGCTGCCTCTCCTCGATGCTCGAGACTTTGTTCTCGGTGAGCTTCTCCATGCGCGCGCGCCCCGATCGATTCGGCAAAGGGCGAAGTCGCCGCGCGCATCGACGCGATGCATGCGCGGAATCCGGGATGGCGCAAAACACGGCTGCTTTTCGCGCTACAAAATCCGCAATATAAGTCACCGGCTTACAACTTCCACGCGGCGCTCGCCACGGGAGCCATTCCCGCGGTATCTCTCGCGGGCATGAAAATCCTCCTCCCGCTCCTCGCCGCCCTCTTCACTCTGCACGCCAGCGCCGCGCCGATCGCGGTCCTCATCGTCGATGGCCAGAACAATCACGACTGGAAGACCACCACGCCGCTTCTGAAAGCCATCCTCGAGGAAGACGGCCTGTGCAAAGTCGAGGTCGCCACTTCACCCGCGAAGGGCGCGGACCTCAGCGCCTTCGCGCCGGACTTCAAGGCCTACCAAGTCGTCCTCTCGAACTACAACGGCGAGCTCTGGGGCGAGGCGATGCGCGATGCCTTCGAGAAATACGTGAGCAGTGGAGGCGGCTTCGTCTCCTATCACGCTGCGAACAACTCCTTCCCGGAATGGAAGGCCTACAACGAAATGATCGGTCTCGGCGGCTGGGGCGGGCGCACGGAAAAGTCCGGCCCGTATCTGCGCATGGTCGAGGGCAGGTGGACCGCGGACACGACTCCGGGCCGCGGCGGCAGCCACGGGAAGCAGCATGAATTCCTCGTCACGACCCGCGCTGCGGATCACCCGATCATGGCGGGGCTGCCCGCGAAATGGATGCACGCCAAGGACGAGCTCTACGATCGACTCCGTGGCCCGGCGCAGCATGTGACCGTGCTCGCCAGCGCCTTCTCCGATCCCGCCACCGGTGGCACGGGCGTCGATGAACCGATGCTCATGACGATCGGCTACGGCCAGGGCCGCGTCTTCCACACCGCGCTCGGACACGGCCCGGAGGCCATCCAGTGCGCGGGCTTCGTCGTGACGCTCCAGCGCGGTACCGAATGGGCTGCGACCGGAAAGGTGACGCAGAAAGTGCCCGCCGATTTCCCGACTGCGGAAAAGGTGAGCTCCAGGCCGTAGTCGAAAGTGGCGCAGCGAGGCGGCCCGGCGCTCGCGTTGAGTTCACCTATCGCCCCCTCGCTGCGCTCGCCCTCCGCGGACTGAAAGTCCGCGCCACTTTGCTTGTCCTCCCGCGCAATCTCTGGAATTCTCCGCCCCTGTGAAGATCTCCCCCCTCCTCTTCGCGGCCATCTTCTGCGTCCGTATCGGCGCCGCCGAAGTCCCGCGCGCGCTCCCTGCCGGCACCCTCCCGGACGATCCCCGCCTCGGCCCGCTCAAAGAGCTCGACGGCTACTTCCCCTTCACGCCTTCCGGCAGCCCGG
>JBGSYE010000076.1:0-2540 GCA_041751075.1 Chthoniobacteraceae bacterium | reverse complement strand
CTTGCCGGCGTGCTTTGCGGGCGCAGCGCGCTTGCCGAAACGATGCGTCAGGGAAGTTCGTCGCGGCGGGACGCCGCGACCCACAGGCGGGACGCGCATGGTACCTGGAACTCCGCCGCCGCGCATTCTCGACAAAGGAGTTCGGTCTTTTCAGAGTCCCGCCCGTGCCCAGCACTGACATGTCTGCCACTTCCCCCCAGCGCACTCTTTCGACCGCGACGTCTGGCACTGTGGCGGAGTTCGCGCCGCCCGTGCTCAGCGCCGGGGCGCATGAATTCCTCGGGCGCGCGCCGCATTGGATGGTGCGTTCGGGGCTCTCGCTGCTCGCGGCGATGCTCGTGCTGCTGCTCGTGCTGGGGGTCGTGATCAAGTATCCCGACACGATCGCTGGGCGGGTCACCATCACGGGGACGCAGCCGGTGGGGGAAGTGGTGGCGCGGCAGAGCGGACGGCTGGCGCAGTTGCGCGTGAGCGAAGGGCAGCAGGTGGCGCGGGGCGAGATCCTCGCGATCGTCGAGAGCCCGACGCAGGCCGACCTCGTCTTCCGGCTCGCGGACAAACTCGCGCTGCTCGCGCCGGCCACGATCGGCGGGGAAAAGATGCCCGACGAAGCTTTCAAACCGGAGGACGGACTCGGGAAACTGCAGAACGCCTACGCGGCTTTTCTCAACGCTTACAATCAGCTCCGCAGTCTGATGGCGGACGACTACACGGAAAAGGCGGGCGCGCTTCTGCGGCAGCAGCTCGAGGGAAAACGCGCGCAGATCGCGTCGCTGCGCGGGCAGGTGGATCTCAGCAAGCGCGAGGTGGCTCTGGCGCGCGAGAAATACGGGCGCAACAAGGAACTCTTCGACCGCAATCTCCTCAGCGCATCACAGCTCCAGGATGAGGAGATCGTCTTGCTAGGCCAGCAGCGCGCGGAGACCTCGACGCTGAACGCGCTCTCGGAGGCGGAGATCGAGGCGGCGGAGGTGGAGAAGGAGATCCGCGATCTGGAGCATGTGCGGGTCGAGGCGCTGCGGCTCGCGCGGCAGGAGCTGCGCGCAAATTTCAACCGGGTGCGTGGCGAGATCGACGTGTGGGATGCGGACTACGTCTTGCGCGCGCCGGCGGAGGGCGTCGCGGCCTTCTACGACTTCTGGAGCGATCAGCAGTTCGTCACCGCGGGGCGGCAGGTTTTCCTGGTCGTGCCGCCGACCACGCAGCTCATCGGACGGATGCCGGTGAGCCAGGGCGGTGCGGGGAAGATTCGCCATGGACAGACGGTGCGCGTGCGGCTCGACGATTTTCCCTACAGGGAATTCGGCGTCGTGACGGGCCGGGTGCAGAGCGTATCGATGGTCGCGCGCGATGGGGCGAATCTCGTGCTCCTCGACCTGCCGCATCCGCTGGTCACAAGCTTCCATCGCGAGATCGAATTCCGGCAGGAGATGACCGGGCAGGCGAGCATCGTCACGGAGGATATCCGGCTCATCGGGCGCGTCCTCTATGAAGTGCGGCGCGCTTTTGTGAACAATACGCCGCCGTGAGTCGCAGTGTAGTCGCGGGTTTCAGCCCGTCACGGGGTCATTGCGGGCTGAAGCTACCTTTGCGCGCTCCCGGGCGCCGCGCGCGGCGGCACTGACGACATCGGAGGGATCGCCGACCTCCCGGGCCGGCCTGCCTGAACTCGACAAGACCAGCCCCGACTTTCACAGTCGCCTGATGCATCCATCGGCCCCATCGGTCCCACACGGATGCGACAGATGAGAGGCATCGGACCGATGAAGACGCCTGCCACCGAGCCACCGCTTGCTGCCGCTCGCGTCGCCCTCAAGATCCAGCGTCGGCGTTACGCCACCGAGGCGGTGTACGAGATCGGCGTGCATTACGATCTGCGACGCAGTGGAGCGGGCGCAGGGATCGTCGCTTTGCACGAGGCCTTTCTTTGCGACGGGCACATCTGCATGGCTTACGATCGGCATGGGCACAGCCTTGAGCGGGCATTGCGCCGCGGTCCACTTCTACCCGCGCGCGCGCGGCGGGTTGTGCGGCGGCTGCTCGAGGCGCTCGCCGGGATGCACGCGTGCGGCTATGCGCACACCGACGTGAAGCCGGACAATGTCCTCTATGACGCGCGCACCGGCGAAGCGCGCCTCGCCGATCTCGGCTGCGCGGAGGACGCGTTGCAGCAGGGCTCGCATCCAGGCACGCGCGAGTATCTCTCGCCGGAAATCCTCCTCGGCGCGCCGCTCACGCCGGCCCTCGATCTCTGGTCGCTCGGTTGCACCACCTTCGAGATGCTCACGGGGGCGTGCCTTTTTCACCCGCGCCGCGCGGCGGCGCGGAAATATCGCGAGTTCACTTCGGGGCCGGGCGCGATCGAGGTGCCGCTCGCCGAGAGCAAACTGCGCGACCAAGCCGAGGCGGAAGCCGAGCAGTATGCAGCAGGCCAGGTGCTCGGGGGGAAGTACCGGCTCCTCCGCCGGCTCGGGGCCGGAACTTTCGGGACGGTGTGGGAAGCGGAGCGCATTTCCGCACGCGCACTCGACGGCAGCTAC
>JBGSYE010000075.1:0-5383 GCA_041751075.1 Chthoniobacteraceae bacterium | reverse complement strand
GCGAGCCCGTCGAGCAGCGCGCGCGGCATCCGATCGCCGGTGGCGACCAACGGCACGCCGCGACAGAGCAGGGGAGTGAGGAGATTGCTGAAGCCGTAGCTGTGTGAAAAGGGGATCGCGCCGTAGTTCAGATCGCGCCCGGTGATGCCCATCGTCGCGCAGATGTGTTCGCAATCGGCGACGAGTTGTTCGGCGCGGAAGCGGATCGCTCGCGGGGCATTCGTGGTGCCCGAGGTGAGCTTCAGAAAGTCCGGCGATCGTCCGTCCCACGACGCATCGCTCGTCGCACGGCACTGCACCGTGAGCGCGTCATTCGCGATCGTCACGATCGCGGCCGCACGGCAGGTCTGCAAGGCGGCCTCCCGTTCCGCGCCTCCGAGATGGCCGCCCAGCGGCAGCGGGATGCAGCGCCTGCGAAAGAGCGCGAGGAGCAGGGCCGGCCAGCGTTCGCTGTTCCCGATCTCCACCGCGACCACGGACTCCGGTTTGCATTGGTCGAGCGCGGACTCCACTGCCACCGCCTCCGCCTCGATCTCCGCAAAAGTCCGCAGCACCGAGCCATCCGCTCCCAGCACTGCGGGCCTTCTGCCGCAGCGTCCGAGCGTTGCTTTCCAGGCCCGCAGAATCGCGTTGTCGGGGAGGTTTTCCCTCACGGAAGAAACTGGGACTTTTTCATTGCGGGGTGGGACACAACCGCTACCTTCTGCCTCCCTTTTCCCAGCCATGAAAGCCGATATTCATCCCGACTACAAAGAGACCGCCATCGCCTGCGCTTGCGGCACCGTTTACCACACCCGCTCTACCAAGCGCGATCTCCGCATCGGCATCTGCGCGGCCTGCCATCCCTTCTTCACGGGCGAGCAAAAGTTCGTCGATACCGCAGGCCGGATCGAGAAATTTTCCCGCCGCTACGCCAACGCGCCCAGCCGCAAGAAGGCTTAGCGAACCAGCCCCGATTTCTGAAACGGTGAAGATGCCCCGCGCGTCTTCACCGTTTTGTTTTCCTCCGCGCCCACCTCATGGATTTCTCCGCCCTCATCGACAGAAAGACCGACCGCTTCCGCGAGTTGGATGCGGCCGTCGGGTCGTCGAATCTTTACGACGATCCGAAGAGGGCGCGCGAGACGCTGCGGGAACACACCCGGCTGAAGGAACTGCTCGCCCACTGGGAGGCGCTTCAGAAAGCGCGGCGCGATCTTGCCGACAATCGAGAACTCGCCAATGGGGACGACAAGGATCTCGCCGAGATGGCCGCGGGCGAAATTCCCGCGCTCGAGCAGCACATCGCCGAGACGGAGCGCGCCGTGCAATACGCGCTGCTCCCGCCCGATCCGAACGAAGACCGCGATGCGATCGTCGAAATCCGCGCGGGCACCGGCGGGGACGAGGCCGGGCTTTTCGCCGCCGATCTCTACCGCATGTATCTGCGCTTCGCGGAGGCCAACGGCTTTAGGATCGAGGCGCTCGAATCGAACCCGTCCGGGCTTGGCGGACTGAAGGAGGTCATCTTCAAAGTCACGGGCGACCAGGTCTTCCGCACCCTGCGCTATGAAAGCGGAGTGCATCGCGTCCAGCGCGTGCCCGCCACCGAGGCGCAGGGCCGTATCCACACCAGCGCCGCCACCGTCGCGGTGCTCCCCGAGGCGGAGGAAGTCGATCTGCAGCTCAACCCCGACGAAATCCGGATCGAAGTCTGCCGAGCCGGCGGCCCCGGCGGCCAGGGAGTGAACACCACCGACTCCGCCGTGCAGGTGATGCACATCCCGACCGGCACTATCGTCCGCTGCCAGGACGGCCGCTCGCAGCAGAAGAACAAGGAGAAGGCGCTGACCATCCTGCGCTCACGTCTGCTGGAGAAGAAGCAGCGGGAAGAAGCCGAGAAGTACGCCGCGCAACGCAAAAACCAAATCGGCACTGGCGACCGCTCGGAAAAAATCCGCACCTACAATTTCCCGCAGAACCGCGTCACCGATCACCGCATCAACCTGACGCTCTACAACCTCGACTCCTTCATCGAAGGCAACGTCGGCGAGATGATCGCCGCCCTGCAGGCCGCCGACATGGCCGAGCGTCTCGCCGAGGCGAGCCTGGCGACGTAGAGCGAGTGTGGCGACAGCCCACTCGCTATCCCGGCGCGCGCTCCGATAGCGAGTGGCCTGACGGCACACTCGCTCTACTACCGCGTCGAGAACCGATGCACCGTGCTGGAGCGGAAAATCTGGCCGGGGCGCAGGACGGTGCTCGGGAAATGCGGGCGGTTCGGTGAATCCGGGAAGTGCTGCGTTTCGAGACAGAAGCCGGAATTCTTTCGGTACGCCGTGCCGCGTTTTCCCGTCACGGTGCCATCGAGGTAGTTGCCGGTGTAAAATTGGATGCCGGGCTCCGTCGTCGAGACGGTGAGGACGCGACCGCTCGTGGGATCGTGGACTTCCGCCGCCACCGTCATCCCGCCGCTCGCCGATGGATCGAGGACGAAGTTGTGGTCGTAGCCACCGGGCTCGCCGGTCATCCGTGCAAAGTCCTTCGCGATGATCTTTGGCAGGAGGAAATCCAGCGGACCGGCGGAGACTGGTTCAATCCCGCCGGTCGGAATGCCCGCGCTGCACACCGGCACAAACTTCCGGGCATGGAGAGTCAACTCATGGCCCAGGATGTCGCCCACGCCGGCGCCGGCGAGATTCCAGTAGGCGTGGTTCGTCAGGTTCAAGACCGTCGGCTTGTCCGTCGTCGCTTCGTAGTCGATGCGGAGTTCATTGTCGTCGGACAGGGTGTAAATCACCGCGACATCGAGTGTCCCCGGGTAGCCCTCCGCGCCGTCGGCGCTGGTGTGCGTGAAGCGCACGGAGCGATCGTTCGACGACGTTCCGTTCCGCCAATTCTGGCGATCGAGGGCATTCACGCCGCCGTGGAGATGATGCTCACCGTCATTCGCAGCGAGCGTATAGATCGCGCCGTCGAGGATGAATCTGCCGCCGGCGATGCGGTTCGCGAAGCGGCCCGTGGTCACCCCGAAGTAGGGATGCCGGGCGAGGTAGCCTTCGAGCGAGTCAAAGCCCAGCGTCACATCCGCCAGCACGCCGTGCCGGTCGGGGACGTGCATTTCCACCAAAGCCGCGCCCCACGTCATGACCCGGGCTTTCAGTCCGTGACGGTTCCCAAGCGTGTAGATCTCGACCGGTTCTCCGGTTGGGGTCTGGCCAAAGGTTTCTTTTTGCACGGTGCGATTCTTGGAGGCCGCGCGGGCGGCAGGGATTCATATCCAGAAATTCAGATGGGAAACGGGGGGTCAATCGGAAAGCCGGGAACCCTTGCAGGTAAATGCAACCGGCGGGGGCGGCAAAAAATTTGTTCTCACGGCATTCGCGGGCGATATGCTCCGCGCTCGATCGTCCCGGACCGCTCGCGGTGCGGGCGCGATTTTTTTCCCCACGACCGATGAACTCGAAAACCATGAAAGGCGTCGGCGTCGTTCCCAAAGCCCGGGAACTGCGCCTGATCGACCACCCCGAGCCCGCCCTTGCCGGACCGCACGATGTGAAGATTCGCACGATCGAAGTCGGCATCTGCGGCACGGATCGGGAGATCTGCACCTTTGCCTACGGGCGGCCGCCGGCGGACGTGGACTACCTGCTCCTCGGCCACGAATGCCTGGGGGAAGTTGTCGAGGTCGGTTCGGAGGTAAAGGACTACAAGCCCGGCGACTTCGTCGTCCCGAGCGTCCGCCGTCCGTGCGGTGATCCGAACTGCGCGCCGTGCCGGGAAGGGCGTCAGGACTTTTGCTTCACCTGGGAATTCACCGAGCGCGGGATCAATCAGCGGCACGGGTTCATGACGGAGTACTTCGTCGAGGAGGCGCGTTACCTCACCGCGGTGCCGCCGGACTTGCGTGACGTGGCCGTGATGGCCGAGCCGCTGACCATCGCCGAGAAGGGTCTCACCCAGGCCTGGCAGGTGCAGAAGCGCCTCCAATGGGAGCATCACAACCGCGACGGAAACGGCCGCGGCCACGGGCGCAACGCCGTCGTCCTCGGGGCGGGGCCGATCGGCCTGCTCGGTGCGATGAAGCTGCTTGTCGAAGGCTTTCGCGTCTTCATCTACTCGCGCTCGCCGAAGCCGAATTTCAAAGCCGACATCGCCGCGCAGATCGGCGCCGAATACATCTCGAACAAGGAAGTCTCCACGGAAGAACTCGCGAAGCGCGTGGGCAACATCGACCTCGTCTATGAAGCCGTGGGCGAGGGCCATCTCACCTTCGACGTGATGCGCGTGCTCGGCCTCAATGGCGTCTTCATCCTCACCGGCATCCCCGCGGAGAAGGAGCCGATCCCCGTCTTTGCGGACAACATTATGCGGAATATCACGCTGAAGAACCAGGCCATCGTCGGCACGGTGAATGCCAGCCCCGCGGATTTCGCGGAGGCCATCCGCGATCTCGGTGAATTCAAGAGGCGCTGGCCGGAGGCGGTGAAGGCACTGATCACCGGGCGGCACACCATCGACGCGCACCGCGAGCTGCTCGTCGGCAAGGCGTCGGGAATCAAGAACGTGATCGAGTTTTCTTAGAGCGCAGGCTCCCTCTCCCGCGCCATGGGCACGAATCCCTGGATCGACGTCTCCGTCCCGATGCGCAATGGCATGCACACCTGGCCGGGCGATCCGCCGATTTATTTCACCACGCACGTGAGCACGGCGAAGGGCGACGTGTGCAATGTCTCCGCCGTCACCATGAGTTCCCACGTCGGCACGCACATGGACGCGCCGCTGCACTTCCTCCATGGCGCGAAGACGATGGACGATCTCCCGTGGGATGCCGTGATCGGCCCGGCCCGCGTCGTGGCGATTCGCGACAAGGCGGCGATCAAGCCGGCTGAACTCAAGAAGCTGAAGCCGGAGAATGGCGAGCGCCTCCTATTTAAGACGAGCAACTCCGAGGTCAGTTGGATCAAGCCCGAGTTCGACAAGGACTTCATCTACATCGCGAAGGAAGCCGCGCAGTATCTCGTCGAGTGCGGGGTGCGCACGGTCGGCGTCGATTACCTGAGCGTCGGAGGCTTCTACAAAGACGGCGTCGAGACGCACCACATCCTCCTCGGCGCCGAAGTCTGGATCATCGAAGGCCTCGACCTCTCGAAGGTGAAGCCCGGGGACTACGATCTCCTCTGCCTCCCGATCAAATACCACCAGCGCGACGGCGCTCCTGCGCGGTGCCTCATCCGCCAGCGTTGAGCGGGTCGTTGTCTTTGTCCGCGGCCGCGGGTATCCTAAGCGCATGGAGCCTGAGATTGATCCGAAGCTGTTGAACGATCCGTTGTTTCAGCGGGTGATGAAAGATGCGCTTGAGATGCAGGAGCGTTTCTCCGCCGAGCCAGTCTATGCGAAGACC
>JBGSYE010000074.1:0-3528 GCA_041751075.1 Chthoniobacteraceae bacterium | reverse complement strand
AGCGCGGTCAGTTCGCGTCCGAAGACGCGGAAGTCGTCGATCAAGCCGCCCTTGAATCCGCGATCGCGGAAGCGTTCGCCGAGCGAGATATTGTCCCCGCCGCCACCGCGGATGTCCTTGGCGAGACTGTCGCGGATGACGTCGATCGGCGCGCGCCGGCCATTCACGTAGAGCTTGAGCCCGTCCGCGCGGCTGCTGCCAGCGTTGCTCACGACGACGTGAGTCCAGGTGTTCACCGGCAGCGGATCTTTGGCGCGGATCGAGATGGCGTTGCCCGGCCAGAAGTGGATGAGCGACCACTTGAGCCGGCCCTCTTCGATGAGCAGTTCGTAGCCGCGGCTGGCGGCATCGGTCCACGCTTTCGAGCGATGGAAGACGACGGCGCGATCCTTCACGTCCGGAGTCTTCAGCCACAGCGCGACGCTGAAGGGTTCGTGCCGCTGGAAATTTCCAAAGGGCAGATCGACCGGATCGTCGCCGGTGAATTCGACCGCCTGTCCATGGTGGCCGGGCACGAGTTTGTTTTCGCCCTTGAGCGTCGCGGGCTGCCCTGGGTTCGCCGAGTTCGCGAGCTTGCCAGCGTCCAGCGCATCGAAGCTATAGCGGCCGATCTCACCCGGCAGTGTGAGCGTGTCGGGACGCGCATCCAGCCATGCGGCGAAGGCCTCTCGCTTCGCTCCGCGCAACGCGGCGCTCTGCTTCTCCGCGTCCCGGACCTTCGCATTCAATTCCTTCATTCGGGTCTTCGCCGCGTCGTCCATCAGCGTGAGCGTCGGCGTCGGCGGCGAAGGCGTGAAGAAGGAGTAGAGCCCGGCCTCGTCGATATTTTGAAACATGGCGAAGAGCGAAAAATAATCCTTCTGCGCGATCGGATCGTACTTGTGATCGTGGCAGCGCGCACACTCGAAGGTGAGCCCGAGAAAGGCCGTGGCAAAGGTCTGCACGCGATCGGCCACATACTCGACGCGGTATTCCTCCTCGACGCTGCCGCCTTCGGATTCCTGCTGGTGCAGGCGGTTGAAAGCGGTGGCGAGGATCTGTTCGTCGGTCGCATCGGGCAGCAGATCGCCGGCGAGCTGCCAGGTGATGAATTGGTCGAAGGGGAGGTTGCGATTGAAGGCGCCGATAACCCAGTCGCGCCACGGCCAGACATCGCGCGGACGATCCACCTGGTAGCCGTAGCTGTCGGCGTAGCGCGAGACGTCGAGCCAGTCCACGGCCATGCGTTCGCCGTAGTGCGGTGAGGCGAGCAGCCGATCCACAAGCCGCTCGTAGGCATCGGGCGCGGGGTCGTTTGCGAAGGCCTCCACCTGGGCGGGAGTCGGAGGCAGGCCGGTGAGATCGAAACTCACGCGTCGGATGAGCGTGTGGCGATCGGCCTCGGGTTGAGGCTCGAGGCCGCGCTCGGCGAGCCCCTTCGCCACGATCGCGTCGATATCAGGAGCGGCCCCTGGCGCCAGGGAATTGAAGGACCAGTGTTTTTCGTACGGCGCGCCTTCCGCGATCCAGCGCCTGATGATCGCGGTCTCGTCTGGCGTGATCGCCGGCAGCTTCGCCTTCGGTGGCGGCATCTTTTCATCGCGATCGTGGCTGGTCATGCGGATGAAGGCGTCGCTCTCCTCGGGCTTGCCGGGGATGATCGCGCGGATGCCATCCCTTTCCGCGATCGCTTCTTCGCGAACATCGAGCCGGAGGCCCGAATCGCGTTTGTTCTTATCCGGGCCGTGGCAGGCAAAGCACTTGTCGGACAGGATCGGGCGCACGTCGCGATTGAAGCGCACGGGCTCGGTGGCGTGGAGCGTCGGGAGGGTGACGATGAGGAGGATGGCGAGGCGGCGCGCGATCATCATGGCGGAGGTGAAGATATGCGGAAAGCGTCGTAGAGCGAGCGTGGCTTCCAGCCCAGCTGTGTAGAGCGACTGTGCCGACAGGCCAGTCGCGTCCGTGCGGCGCCGATTGCCAACGGGCCTGGCGGCACAGTCGCTCTACGTGCTGAAGCTCGCCGTCAGCTCCGCTGGCGTGCAAATCGCGGTGCCGAGTTTTCCGACGACGACTCCGCTGGCATGATTCGCGATCTCGGCGGCCTCGGGCGGCGTGGCCCCGGCACAGAGCGCGAGGGTGTAGAGCGCGATGACGGTGTCGCCCGCGCCGCTCACGTCGAAGACCTTCAAGGCGCGCGTCGGCGCGTGGTAGGGCGCGGCGTCCCTTTGGAAAAGGATGATGCCCTGCTCACCGAGCGTGATGAGGAGCTGATCGAAGTGCCAGCGCTCGCCGAGCGTGCGCCCGACGGCGAGCAGCGCGGGATCGGCGGTGGGAGGATCGGCGGGCTCGGTGGGCATCGCTCCTGCGCTGGCAAAGGCTTCGGCGCGGTTTGGCTTTATCACGGTGACGCGCTCCCAGCGCAGCGGGTTGTGCGGGTTCGGATCGACGGCGAGGATTTTTCCCGCGCGATTGGCGAGCGAGCAGAGCGCGGCGGCGAATTCCTGCCCGAGCAGCCCCTTGCCGTAGTCTTCGATGATGATCGCATCGAGATCCGGGAGCAGCGCTTCGATCCGCCCCAGCGCGCGCCGCGCATGCTCCGCGGTGAAGGAGAGCCGGCCCTCGCGGTCGATGCGCACCACATGCTGCTGTCGGGCGATGATCCGTGTCTTGACGATGGTGCGGTACGCGGTGTCCTGCACGAGCGCGTCGAGCCCCACGCCTTCCTCGCCCAGCAGCGCCTTGAGCCGGTCGCCATGCACGTCGTCGCCGATCGCGCCGAGCACCGCCGCACCCCTGGTGAACTCCGCGAGATTGCGCGCCACATTCGCCGCGCCGCCGGGGAAGCACTCCTCGCGCACCACTTCCACCACCGGCACTGGCGCCTCCGGCGAGATGCGCGACACCTTTCCCCAGATGAACTCGTCCAGCATGATGTCGCCGACGACGAGGATGCGGGCCGAGGCGAAGCGGGAGACGAGTTCGGCGAGGCGGGCGCGGGTCATCGTGGGAGGCAGTTTTTAGTATTCAGTAATCAGTGTTCAGTATTCAGCGTTCAGGAACCGTCACGGAAGCGGGTTGCGCACTGAATACTGAATACTGATTACTGAATACTTTCTGCCGCCAGTTCTTCCGTGATCGCCGCAAAGAGCAGCGGGATCATGATCTCGTGGTGGCCGACGATGTAAAAGCCCTGGCCGCCGAGCGCCGTCGGGCGGCGCTGCACATTCTCCGCAGGGCGATAGTGGCGGATCATGTCGAAGGTCGCGGTCGTGAACTGCTCCACCCGGTGCCCGAGGTTGCGCGCGATGGTCAGCGCTTTGAGGAAGACCTCGGGCATGATCACGGTCGAGCCGATGTTCAGCACCACCCCGCCCTCGAGCTGCGCGCACACCGAGGCAAAGGTCTGGAAGTCGCGATAAGTCGCTTCGCCGAGCACCGCGCCATCCGTCGTCGGATGCTGGTGGATGATGTCCGTGCCGATGGCGATGTGAATGGTCACGGGCACGCCGAGTTCCGTCGCGGTGGCGAGGATCGAGAGGCGCGTAT
>JBGSYE010000073.1:0-5324 GCA_041751075.1 Chthoniobacteraceae bacterium | reverse complement strand
CCGCCATTCGCGGTCACGCATTCGTAACCGAAGTCGTCGGCCATAATCAGGATGAGGTTCGGTTTCGTCGCAGCCGCGGACTGTCCGCAGACGAGTGCGAGAAAGGTCAGGAACGCGATGACGTGGCGGTGGTGGTGCGATTGCATTTTCATGGGAGGGTGATCGTTGAGGATAGGCCGTAACTGGTTTCCCACCACGCCACTCGCTCGGCATCGGTGGGTTCGGGTTTGCCGAGGCGCGCTTTCCAGGTGCGCTGGTAATCGGCGCGTTTGGCTTTCTGGATTTCCTCCATCGGCGGTTCTGTGGGCGAGTCACCAGCGGCGCCGCGATCTCCGCTGGATTGGATCCAGGCATTGAGTGCGCCACGCATCGCAGCGATGGCGCCCTTTTGCTCGGGCTGCTGCGAAAGATCATGCAAGCCCTGCGCATCCGTTTTGAGGTCGTAAAATTCGATCGGCGGACGAGTCGGCGTCAACCACTGCGCCTGGAAGGTGTCGAGCCCGCCGGTTGCCATCAGCACGCGCAGCAGCGGCATTCCGGGATAGCTCGCTTCTTTGTAACCCGACCAGTTCAGGCGCGAGAGTTCGGGATGGAAGTTCTGCACGAGCCAGCGGTCGCGACCGATCACCGCGCGGATGCGGTCCATCGCGTCGCCACAGCGATCACGCGCCGCGAAGAGATGATCGCGAACGGGAAAGTCGCCGCCGAGAATGGGCCTCCCCTCCATCCATGATGGGACGGGCAATCCAGCGAGTTGCAGCATCGACGGCGAGAGATCGATGAGGCTCACGAGCCGCTCCTCGACGCTCCTGGCATCGATCTGCGGCCCGCGCATAATCAGCGGCACCTGCAGTCCTTCGACACTCAGCCATTGCTTTCCCCACGGCATCGGGCGGCCGTGATCGGCGAAGAACATGACGATCGTATGGTCGAGCACGCCCTCGGCTTTGAGTTGATCGAGGATCACACCCACGCGCAGGTCCACGACCTCAACGCTGCGCTGATACGCATACCAATCGCGGCGCACGAGCGGGTGATCCGGGTAGTTTGCCGGCAGTTGGATCGCGCGCATCTTTTCCTCGTCATAAGTCTCGGGAATCGGAAACGCGCGATGCGGTTCGGTGATCTGAAACTGCGCGAAGAAGGGCTGCCCCGCCTTCCGCTTCCGCCAGTCGTCGCCATCGAACATCTCCGCGGGATCGTGCGCGAAGTTGTAATGCGTCTTGCCCTTCCTGATCGTCTTCCCGCTGCGCTGCGCACCCGGCGCCGCCGCATTCGTCACAAACCAACCCGCGTCGCGCAACAGCCCCGGCAGATGTCGATACGGCGCCGGCAATGGCTGTGGATTTTCCACATCGTGCGGATGCAGCCCGGTCGTGGTCTGATAACACCCGAGGATGAACGCCGAGCGCGAACTACTGCACACGGGCGCACTCGCATAAGCCCGTGTGTAACGCCGGCCTTCCGCCGCGAGTCGATCGAGGTGTGGCGTGCTCACCTGGGCCAGGCCGTAGGCGCCCGTGTCTGGCGACATGTCATCCGCGATGATCCAGACGAAGTTTGGCGGAGCGGCGTGCAGCGAAGCCGTAATGAGGAGCGTGAGAAAGAGGGATTTCATGGCGACAAGGTCAAGGCGCTTGCTTGTGCGGATTCTCATACCAGATCACGCCGAGTTGATCGCGCTCTTCACAGGCCAGCACGTCGAGGTCGCCGTCCCCGTCGAGATCGAGCACCTGCATTAGATCGAACTTCAAACCTCCCGGGCCGCCGAGCGTGCGCTGCTTCCAGGGAGCATCTTTCTGTTGTTCGAGCCAGACGATGCCTTCGCGGTCGCCCTTGGCATTCTCGCAGGTGAAGAGGAGGTCGGTAAGTCCGTCGCCGTTGAGATCGGCAGCCCTGACGGCTTTGGCATCGCCGAGGTGATCCGCGTGCAGACGCAAGGACAGCGGCTTCCAAGTGCGGTCGCGCTGTCCCAGAAAGATCATCACTTCGACCGGCTTCACCGCGACGATCACATCCTGGAGTCCGTCGCCATTCACATCCGCGAGGTCGGCAAACATCACCTCGCGACCTTGTCCCCCGATGGGATGCTCCGGCCACGGCGCATGCGCCCGATTCGCCTGCGGCCCCGGATTGGCGAGCCAGAAGACGCCGCTGCGCGCACCCTTGCGATCAGTGAAGAGCAGGTCGGCATCGCCATCGGCATCCATGTCGTACGGAGTCAGCGTCATGATCCACCCCGCGTCGCGCAACGAATGATACTGCCACGCCGATAAGTCCGCGGCGTCCCGCGGCGCCCGCAACCAACCCACCGTCGCGCCTTTGCCCTTTGAGGCGAGGAGGAGATCGGTGCCGTGCTGATCGTCCACATTCATGGTCGCCGCTTGCATCCACATCTGAGTGCCTGCGGTGGCGGGAAAGGCGCTCGTGCTCCATCGATCGGCCACGAGAAGCTGGTCTGGCGCGCCCGTAAAGCGATGCCAGAACACGGTGCGCACGTTTCCCTCAGTCAGGCTGACGACTTCGAGCCGGCCATCGCCATCGAGATCGGTGAAGATGGCATCTTCCGCCGAGCGCACTTTGCCGACGATGACGTGTGGCCATGGCTTGCGGGAGGCGGCGGCTCCGGGATGCACGTAGAGCCGCACTTCGCCGCCTTCCTCCCAGCCCGTGACGATGTCGCGCCAGCCGTCTCCATTGATGTCGCCGAGCTTCACGCCATCCGCCCCACGGCTGGTATCGTCGATCGTGTGGCGTTTCCACACGGGGCCGGGGGCGTTCTCGACCGAAAGCTTCCGCGCCTCGCCATGATCGAGCACCGTGAGGACTACATTCGGACGCGTCTCCGCGCGTCCCGCAGCGATCAGCGCGGCGAGGATGAGCGGGACCAGGCGCAGCAGTAGTTTCATTCAGGGAAAGCGAACGCGGAAAGAGGCGCGGATCTTCTCGGGCAAGGGGCGAAACTTGGCCCGCCTGCTCCGCATGTCGAGTGCGGAGAAAGTCCGGGCGCGCGAAGTCGCCAGTCTCGCTCGGATGTCGCGGTTTTCGTGATGTCTCAAGTTCAAAGCTCGGGGAACAATCGGCTGTCCGGCGGCCAGAAATCCCATAGCCTCCGCCTTGGACGATCTGGAGGGCATCCCCATCCGCCCCCGTGGCAAGCGCGACTGCCATGAGCTTCTTCCCCTCGCACCACGGCCCCCATCGTGGCCGCCCACTTCGGGCTGACCACCGGGCACGATGTGCGCCCGAGGTTGGCGGGCCGACCCTCCCGCGCCCTCCGCTCCGGCACCGTCCCATTGCGCGCTCTCATATCCAGACTTGGCCTCTTTCCGTCCCCGCCATCAGACCTTTTTTTTCCCACCACAGACACAACCGCACAACCCACCCCAATCCATGAATGCACACCGCATCCTCCACATCCTCCTGCCGGCCGTCATTCTCGCCGTCGTCCATCCTCGCCCAAGGCCCCCTCACTCCTCCCGGTGCACCGGCGCCGACGATGAAGACGCTCGACCAGGTGGAGGCGCGCACGCCCCTGGTGCTCGGCTCGCTGGGAGTCATCACGTCGCCGGGCTTTCTCCTGATCATCGACGCGCCCGGCAGCTACTACCTCACGGGCAATCTCACCGTCGCGAGCGGCACCGCCATCGTGGTCAACGCCGACAATGTGTCGCTGGATCTCAATGGCTTCACCATCGCCTCCACGGCGAGCCCGATCTCGGGTGCCGGCGTGATCTTCAATGGGGCGCGGCGCAACGGGATCATCCGCAATGGTTTCATCAAAGGGAGCACCACGTTTGCCTCCGGCACCTTCACCACTGGGGGATTTGCCACGGGCATCGGGGTGGCTGGTGACGGCGCCAACCTTCGAGTCGTGGAGGTCAATGTCGCTGGGGTCGGCGGGAGCGGCATCAATCTGGACAACGACGCGGACGCGAGCCTCTCCGTCGAGCGCTGCACGGTGGCGGTCTGCGCGGGCGTGGGCATCAAGGCCGGTACCGTCCTGGATTGCGGGGTGGAGACTTCCGGCCTGACGGGCATTGAGGCCGGCACGGTGCGGAGTTCCTTTGCCAATGCCGTAGGCGCCGGGGCCGGAGGCATCCAATGCGTGACGGTGGAGAGCAGCGCGGGGCAGGCGCCGGGGGAGGGCGTGGACGCTTCCACGGCGATCAACTCCCGCGGCGTCAGCACCGGCAACAGCAACGGTCTCGGCGCCCAGGCGGCCAGCAATTGCTTTGGCTTCAACAGCGCCGGCCCGGGCCTGAACGCGACCAACGCGACGAATTGCTCGGGCTTCAGCGTGAGCGGGACCGGAATGGAGGCCACCAGTGCGAGCAATTGCGTGGGATCGAGTGGCAGCGGGATCGGCATGGATGTCACCAATGCGAGCAACTGCACGGCGACGAGTGGTTCCGGGGCCTTCGGCCTGCGGGCGAGCGGCACCGCCAGCTATTGCCGGGGGACGCGCAGCGGAGGGGTCGCAATCAGCGCCGGCATCGCCATCGGCTGCACGGTCGGCGCCGGCACGGTGACTTCCGCCAATAAATTCCTCGGCACGCCGTAGCCGGCCGGCGGTGCGCCGTCTCGACCAACGCTGTGCAGTTTCCCCCTTTGCCCCCCATGAAAACACTCCTCCACTCCCTGCTCCTCCGGTTCGCGCTGGTCGCGGGCGTTTTCTCCCTCGTCACGGGCTCCCCCCGGGCGGCGGACACCATCATCCAGCCCTCGGCCGTCACCTCCTCCACGGGGGCGTCGGATTTGTTTCCCGTCGGCCATCTCATCGATGGCTCCGGGCTTTCCGGCACGCCCACGCCGTCGAGCCTCGGCACGCACGCGGATGCCACCGCCTCGCCTGGTCACGCACATCCGCATCACGATCACGGATAATCATCGCGTCGGTTCGGGGGGCGACCGCGTGGGGCTGGGGGAAGTGCGCTTCATCGGGCCGGCCTTCCACACCGTCACCAGCACGGCCAACTCCGGCGCGGGCACCTTGCGGGACACCATCGCCGCAGCGGACTTCGGCGATGTCATCCTTTTCGCCGCCGGCCTCAGCGGCGGCACGATCAATCTGACCAGCACCATCAACCTGAGCAGACCGCTGACGATCGACGCCTCGACGCTGCCCCTCGGCATTACCATCAGCGGGAGCAACGTGTGCCAGATTTTCAATAGCTCGGGGATCGTGAACATCGGCAACGTCACCCTGCGCGGACTCACGCTGGCCAATGGCAGCGGGAGCGGTTTGGCCGAACTCGGCGGCGCGATTCCCGCTGGCGGCGCGCCGGACATCGGCGCGGTGGAGAAGGACACGCCCATCCCCG
>JBGSYE010000072.1:0-5892 GCA_041751075.1 Chthoniobacteraceae bacterium | reverse complement strand
TCCTGGGTCGCGGTGGCGGGCGTGCTCTCGCTCGGCGTCGGAGCGGGGGCGGAACGATCATCCGGCAACGGGAGAAATTCGAGGCTGCGGATGAGGATGCTTTGATGCGTGTTCTGCCCCACGCGGAAGTCGCCTTCCGGCAAGGTGGAGTCCTCAACAGAGCCGAGCCGCACGCCGTTCACGAAAGCGGTCAACGTGCTGCCCTCGATCCGCAATTCCATGGAATAGGTTTCGCCGGGCTGGATCGGGTTCGGGAGCGGGAAATCTTTGAGGCGGACTCCGCTCTTGGTGCGAGAGATCGCCGCCTGCTGGTCCCGAGCCAAGCCAAGTTGATAGCTGCCGTTGCCACCGCCATTTCGCACCTGAATCACCAAATCATTGCCTCCTGACCTGACCGCCTGAATCCGAATCGCCCCGTTGCGGCGTCCAGTTCCATTGAGAATGCCACTCGTTCCCTTCTTCAGGACGAGGCCGTCCGCGGTGCGTTCGGGCGTGTCGCCCGGACCCAAGATTTTCAAATCCGCGAGCGCATCCCGCCACGCCTCGGCGGGAAGCGGCAGTCCAGCGGCATGGGCGGTAACGTCCGCGGTTTTTTCGCGGTTTGCGACCTCGGGATGGATCGCCTTTTTCCAAATGACGAAACCGGCGGCACACGCGAGGGCGACGCACGCGGCGATGACGGCGCCGGCTCTCACGCGCGATGCTTTTCATTCCGCCTTTCGCTTTCCGACTTCCGCCTTCTGCATCGGACTGGTGCGGATGCGGTCCACGTCGGTCTTCATCTCGCTGACTTGCTGGTAGCGGCGCTCGGGCTGCTGCTGCATGGCTTTGATGACGACCTGGTCGAGCCGCACATCGACCTGCACGCGGTGCGAGGGCGGGTCGAAGGCGCCGCTCGGGCGCTGGCCGCAGAGCATTTCGTAGAGCATGACGCCGAGGGCGTAGATGTCGGCGCGCTGGTCGGCGTGGCCCTCCTGCTGCTCGGGGGCCATGTAGGCGGCGGTGCCCATGACGACATTGGTGCCGGTGAGCATGGCGCTCTCGTCCTTGATGGGGCGGGCGAGGCCGAAGTCGGCGAGCTTGGCGCGGCTGTCGGTGGTGACGAGGATGTTGCCGGGCTTGATGTCGCGATGGATGACGCCCTTGGCGTGGGCGTAGTGCAGGGCGTCGCAGACCTGGGAGATGAGTTCGAGGGTCTGCGCGGGGTTCAGTCCGCCGGAGGCGTGGAGGATGCGGTGAAGATCGGTGCCATCGACAAACTCCATGACGAAGTAGAGATGGCCTTCGCTGGTCTGTCCGAAGTCGTGCACGGCGACGATGCCGGGATGCTGGAGCCTGGCGAGGGTGCGGGCTTCGCGCTGGAAGCGGGCGATGAATTGCGCGTCGCCGGCCAGTTCGGCGGGGAGGAGCTTGATGGCGACGGGGCGATCGAGCGCGGCCTGGCGGCCCTTGTACACCGCGCCCATGCCGCCGTGGCCGAGGAGGCTCTCGATTTCGTACTGGGGGAGGAGCGCGGCGAGTTCCTCGGGGGCCGGCGGCGTCCAACGGCCGGCTCCGGCGGAAGGCTGGGCGGTATTGAGCGCGCGGAGGATGACTTCACCCGGGTCGAGACCCCCGAGACCGCCGACGGGCGGGCGCTGCTGCGGCATGGGTTCCGTGGGGTCGTCGTTGGGGTTCATTGGGCGGTGTGGCCTCGCGACAATGCGAAGCTCTACCTCCTTGCTTCGGAATTGGGGAGCCTGGGTTGCAAAGAATCGCGATGAATCGCGCGCCCTCCAAGGGCTCACACGCAGGTGAGCAGCTCGCCGAGTTCACCCTTGATCTCCTCTGGGCTCGGGTCTTCGAGCGTCAGACTCACTTGCGCGAAGAGGATTTCGCGCCAGCGGTGGCGGAGGCGGAAGACCTGGGTCTTGAGCGTGCCGATGGGGGTGCCCGAGGCTGTGGCGATGTCTGCGTAGCGCCGCTCCGGGTCGGGACCGAAGCCGAGAAAAGGACGCAGCGTCTCGAAGAGCGCGGCCTTCCCATCGGCAGCGAATTCTTCGCGCAGGAGCTCGAATGAAAACTCGAGGACGGTGAGCGCCCAGCGGCGCTGGAAGAGGCGATCGGGCGTGAGATCGTCCACGGGCTCGGTGGCGTAGGTCTGCTCGGCCCAGTCGGGATTGAAGCTCACGAGCACGCAGGCGCCGCGCTTTTGCGCCATCGCGCGATCGTGCTCGTCGGCGACATAGCGACGGATGCAAGTGAGCAGGAAGTTGCGGAGCTTGCCCTTGGCGGGGTCGGCATCGGCGAGGATTTCCTTTTCGAGCAGGCGGGCGAAGAAACCTTGCGTGAGATCCTCGGCATCGTGCGGCCCTTTGCCCGAGCGGCGGATGAAGGCATAGACGGGATACCAATAGGAATCGCAGAGCGTGGCGAGCGCCTGCGCGGCGGCGGGATCGGTGGTGCTCGCGGCCTGGCGCACGAGCGACCAGCGGGTGGTGTGGAAGGAACGAGGAGCGAGCGGGGCGTTCATGGGTTTCACTCTTGGATTCGGAAACGGCGGGCTGAGGTTGCAGGAAATCCTCTTCATCGCGCACACAAATGCCGAGATCCTCCGCGCGCATGGCCGTCCCGCTAAGGTCGAGGTCGGCCCCCGCCTTGCCACCCACGGGCTCCCACCAAAGTGGGAGCCGGCACTGCCACCATTGCGAACGTGCATTCCCGGTGGAGGCGTCCTACGTTTTCACCCATGACGCTCGTCCCCCATCTTGTCGCCGTCGCCGCCCTCTGCGCTGCGACCTCCGTGCTCGCCGCGCCTTACGACGCGCTCCTCGCCAAAGACCAGCCGGTCGCGCACTGGAGCTCGAATCCGGGGCTGACGCAGAAGTTTCTCGCCGGGGGTGCGGAACTCGGCGAGGGGCCGCGTCCGCCGCACTACCCGAAATTCATCCCTGGAAATCACGCGGTGGTTTTGCGCAAACCGGGGGCGAGCGTGCGCATCCCGGACTCCGGCGCGGAGAGCGCCTTCGATTTCAAGAAGGGCGACAGCATCACGCTCGAAGCCTGGGTGCAGTGTGAAAAGATCGGCAACGGGCATGGCGTGTATCTCGTGGGCAAGGGTCGGCTCGGTCGCGCGGGTCAGCCGCCGCACAATCAGAGCTGGGCGCTCCGGCTCCGCGAACGCGATGGCCTGGCGCGGGTGAGTTTCCTTTTTCGCGACGAGCGCAGTGCCACGGAGAAGGGAGAGGAATTCTGGCATCGCTGGACGGCGACGACTGGCTTTCTGCCCGGCGAAGGGTGGCATCACGTCGCGGTCACTTACACTTTCGGCAAAGGCGACAGCATCCGCGGTTACCTCGACGGCGCGGAGGTGAAAGGCGAGTGGGACATGGGCGGCGCGACCGATCTCGGGCCGTGGATGGATGACGATGAAGTGTGGCTCGGCAGCGCGCAGGGTGGCTCGGCGGGCGCTAGCTTGTACGGGCGGCTGGATGAAGTGGCGCTCTTCCGCACCGCACTGCCCGCGGAGACGCTGAAGGCGCGCTTCGAGCAGATCGGCGGTGCGCCTGCGGCGAAACCGGCGCCGGTGCTGCCGCCAGTGAAGCTCACCGAGCTCCCGAAAGACAAGGTGCGCGTCGAGATCTTCGAGCATGGCGTGGCGGAGATCGAGAAGCCGGTGGGGGACTGGACGGTGAACGATTCCGACACGGCGAAGGCTGCGGGCGCCGGGCTCGATGCGAGCTGGAGCAATGTACCGACCCTGAAGACCGACGAATGGGAAGAGGCGGCATTTGCGCTGGCCGAGGTGGTCTCGAAGTTCTCGCCGCGCGGCGTGCGGCGCGATCGCTCGGCGCCCTATCTCATCCGCATGGCCGGCGCGGTGACGCTGCCGCCGGGCGAGCATCGCATCCTCGTCCGCGCGATGCGCGGCGGGCGCTTCTCGATGGATGGCGTGGTGCTCGCGACCTCCGCGTTTTTCCCAAAGGCCGCCGGGGTGTCGCGCGCCTCCGATGCGGAGGTGATCGCCGATCAAATGGAGGTGCAGCTCGCGAAAGACACCGCGTTGCTGATGCCGGGGCACAGCGAGGAGATGGCGACGGTGCAGGGCGACGGCAAGCCGCACGTCTTTACGTTTGAGACATTCGTCGGGAGCAAGAATCTGCGGCCCGAGCTCGGTCTGCCGGCCCTGAGCATCTCGACGAATGGCGCGCCCTTCCGGCTCGTGGCGTGCGATGGGGAGACTCGCGAATTCACTGACGAAGGATGGAAGGACTACACCCGCGCGCAGCGGGCGCGCGTGGCGAAGATCGCCGCGGATCGCCGCGCCAATCCCGACGAACTCGCCTACTGGAAAATGCGCCACGAGCTCGCCCGCGCCGAGATCGCAAAGAAACCGCCGATCGCGGTGCCGGAAATTCACGATTCAAAATTCAACATTCAAAATTCCATCGACGCCTTCATCGCGCAGAAGCTCGCCACGGCCGGTGTCGAAGCCGCATCGCTCACCGACGACGCCTCCTTCCTCCGCCGCGCGACGCTCGACACGATCGGACTGCTGCCGACGCCGGAGGAGCTGCGCGCCTTCCTCGCCGACTCCAGCATGGACAAGCGCGCCAAGGCGATCGACCGCCTGCTCGCCGATGAGCGCTGGGCCGATCAGTGGGTGCCCTACTGGCAGGATGTGCTCGCGGAGAATCCGGCGATCCTCAAGGCGACGCTGAACAACACGGGACCGTTCCGGTGGTTCCTGCACGATGCGCTGCGCGACAACTGGGCGATGGACCGCTTTGCCACCGCGCTCGTCTCGATGGAAGGCAGCGGGCGCAATGGCGGCACCGCAGGCTTCGGCATCGCCACGCAGAACGATCTGCCGATGGCGAACAAGGCGCAGATCCTGGGCGCTGCCTTCCTCGGCATGGAGATGAAATGCGCGCGCTGCCACGACGCGCCGAGCCATCCCTTCAATCAGGCCGATCTCTTCTCGCTCTCCGCGATGCTCCAGCGCGAGCCGGTCACCGTGCCGGGATCGAGCCTCAGCCAGGGGCTCAGCGCGAACAGCCACGTAGTCGTCTCGCTCAAAGCCGGCCAGAAGATCGAGGCGCACTGGCCCTTTCCCGATCTCCCCGCCGCGCCGCTCCCCGGCGTCGTCCACAACTCCGAGGACACCCGCGAGCAGCTCGCCGCCATGCTCACCGACCCGCGCAACGAGCGCTTTGCCCAGGTGCTCGCGAATCGTCTGTGGAAGCGCCTGCTCGGCTTTGGCATCGTCGAGCCCGTGGAGGATTGGGACGGCACCGCGCCGTCGCATCGTGAGCTCCTCCACTGGCTCGGTCGCGAACTCATCACCCATGACTACGACCTCAAGCACGTCGCGCGGCTCATCATGAACTCGGCGACGTATCAGCGCGTCGTCACCGATGCCGGGTCGAAACTCACAAAGTCTGGCGAGCGGCTCTTCCAGTCGCCCGCCCGCCGCCGGATGAGCGCCGAGCAGATTGTCGATTCGCTCTTTCAAGTCGCCGGCAAGGACTTCGACTGCGAGCCGCTGAACTTCGACCTCGATGCGCGGCGCACGATCAAGGACTTCGCAAATCTCGGCGCGCCGCAGCGCGCGTGGGAGTTCGTCGGCCTGAGCAACGAACGCGACCGTCCCTCGCTCGGCAAGCCGACCGCGCAGCCTTTCACCGACGTGCTCACCGCCTTCGGCTGGCGCGACTCGCGCGCGGAGCCGAAATCCACGCGCGAAGAAGCGCCGAACGTCCTCCAGCCCGCGCTCCTCGCCAATGGCATCCTCGGGGAACGCATCACGCGCCTCAGCGACGACAGCGCCTTTACCGCGCTCGCCCTGCGCGACCAGCCACTCGACGAACTGATCACGCAGCTTTTCCACCGCGTGGTCACCCGCCCGCCGAC
>JBGSYE010000071.1:0-4277 GCA_041751075.1 Chthoniobacteraceae bacterium | reverse complement strand
CGCTCGTTGTCGGCATGGCCTTGAAGCCCCGGCTGTTATCCGTCGCTCCGAGGAGCACTGGGAAATTCGTCTTCACCCCCTCCAATGCGAAATCGACGGGGAAAAGGGTCCACCGAAAACGAAACTATTTCTCGCCGGCGGGAAATCGCGTCGCGATGCAACCGGGGGTGGGGCAGCCTCGCCGAGGGAGCCGTGATGGGGGCGGGGACTGAGCGCGCGGGCGGTGAAAATCGGAAGCTAAATATTCGCTTCGCGCTGACAGCCGCATGCCCGCACCGGGAAATCGGGGCACCCTCGGCGAGGCTGCCCTACCTGGGCTTGATCTCGTCGTGGAGCCAGGCGCGGGCGTAGGTCCACCAGCGTTTGGCGGTGGATTCGGAGATGCCCAGGACTTCGGCGGCTTGTTCGAGGGTGAGGCCGACGAAATAGCGCAGTTTCACCAGTTCGGCTTTCTCGCGGTCTTCGGTGGCGAACTTTTCCAGCGCTTCGTGGATGGCGAGGAGTTCGTCGTCGTTCTGCACTGGCGCGGCGATTTCGATGTCGTCCACATCGAGATGCTCCTGCCCACCGCCGTGGCGGGCGGCGAGCTTCCGGCGGGCGCGTTCGATGAGGATGCGGCGCATGGCTTCGGCGGCGGCGGCGAAAAAGTGCGCCCGATTTTCAAAGCGCGCCTGGCCATCGGCATCGACGAGCCGGAGCCATGCTTCATGCACGAGCGCGGTGGGCTGGAGAGTTTGGCCGGGCTGTTCGCGGGCCATCTTCGAGGCGGCGAGGCGGCGCAGTTCCGCATAGACGAGCGGAAGCAACTCCCCGGCGGCGGTGGGCTCGCCGGCCTGAATGCAGGTGAGGAGCTGCGTGGCGTCGTTCATGAGGGCGCGGCGGTTATTGTTGCGCGACGCGGGCTTCCACGGCGGCATGGAGCGCTGTCACCTGCGCGAGCTGCTCGCGCAGGGCTGGCCAGTCGGGATCGTCAAGGTCGAAGCCCGGGTAGCGGTCGGTGAAATACGCTTCCTGCAGGGCGGCGCAGAGCGGAGCCACGGCTTCAGAAACCGCGGAGTTGTGGGCCACCAGTGCTTGCCGCAAGCGCTCCAATTCATGAGTCTTTACGAGGGTCCAACCGAGGTTCAAGAGTTCCGCCTTCATGATTTTCTCAAGCGCCTCCGCGAGCTTGCTTCGGCATACGATGAAGCCGATTTCATCTTTGGCAGAATGCTGGATGACGCTCAGATCGATCGCAGCGATCCACAGCCAGTCGGCAGGATTATGAGAGTCAGTCTTGCGCGGCAAGGAGTCGGCCCTCGGTAAGAATCGTATCGAAGAAGTGATCCCCCACAGCCTTTTTCTCCTCTAGTCGTGCAGGGGCGATCGGGAGCAACGTGAACGCGGGCTTTTGCGGGATCGGCTGCATGGCCAGTCGAAATTTCTCAGCCGCTTTGAGCTGCCGCTCCGCGCCTTCGGCGACGAGGCAGAGATCCACGTCGCTGTCGGGCCGCGCTTCGCCGCGGGCGTGGGAGCCAAAGAGCCACACTTCGCGCAGCGGCAGGGCGCGGTCCATGGCTTCGAGACAGCGCGCGAGGGTCTCGCGCTGCGGGGCGAGGCTGGGGGGCAGATTTTCCAGCAGCAATCTCACGCCGGCAGCGTAGGCGTGGAGGCGGTCGCGGTGCAAGCGGGAGGATTGGTTTCAGCGGCGCGCTTTGAAGGGAGCGCGATTGAGCGGAGGCAGGGCGCGGCGAGAAAGTAGTCTGCGACTTCAGTCGGGATGACATTCGGAGCAGGGGGATCGTCGAGCGGCACGAACGGCGTTTCTCGAAAGGTCGGAGCCTGGCTCTCGGGGCAGGCGGTTTGGCCGACTACAGTCGTAGACTACTTTGCCCCGGCCTTCTGCTCCGCGTCGTATGCGGCCCAGAACTCGGCGATTTCAGCGACTCGCAGCCTGCGGCTTGTCGGAGACGCCGGTGCGATGGCAGGCTACTTACGTTGCGCCGCCCTGGCGTTGAAGGCGTCGAGCTTTTGTTTCCATTCGGCGGCTCGGGCGGGTTCGCTCGTGGCTTCGTAGAGCTGCACCACGCGCTCGAGGGCCTCGCGCAGGGCGGCATCGGGGACTTCCGCTTCGCGTTGCGTCAAACCTTCGTAGCCGGAGAGCAGCCGCGGCGCGGCCTCGGCAAACTTCTTCTGCCCCAGCAAGCTGCCGCCGAGCGCGCTCACGGCGTCCGCCCAGAGCCATGTGCCGGCGAGCTTCTTTTCCCGGATGTCCACGCACCGGCGGAGGAGCGGCTCCGCTTCGGAGAATCTCTGCTGCTTGAGCAGGCAATGGCCGAGCTTGCTCAACAGGCGCGCCTCGTCTTCGGAGTTCTTTTCGAATGCCTTTTCACCGAACGACATCGCCTCGCGGATGAAAGTTTCAGCCTCGGAAAAATCGCCGCGCTCGCTCATGGCGTCCGCGGTCTCGATGAGCATCCATGCGGTGTCTGGGCTATTCTCGCCTGTCACTTTCCTTTGCATCGCGAGAGCCTCGCTGAACATTCCGTCCGCCGTCTTACGGTCTCCCCGCTTCGAGATGAGCTGCCCGAGTAAGTTGAGTGACCAAGCCACTTCGCGATGCTCTGATCCATAGGCGACGCGATTCGCCGCCAGAGCCTCGCGACCTATTTTTTCCGCTTCCGCCGTGTTGTTGCCTTTCATCAAGACCCAAAGAAGGTTCTGGAGTGAGCGGGCCACTGCCGGATCGCCGGCTCCGAAAAGCTTTTGCCGGATCGCGACCACCTCGCGCTCGGTAGCCTCAGCTTCGGGCAATTTCATGAGATACCTCTCCGCCCTGCCGAGACCTTCCAGCGCGTCGGCCACGTTAGCGTCTTCCGCCCCGTGGAGCATCCGGTAAAGGCGGAGCGATTCCTGATACATCGCCTCGGATTCCGCGTAGCGATGCAGGCACGCATAGCCGTAGCCAAGCGTGCTGCGCAGCTCAGCCTCGACCTCGGGTTGGGCCTTGAAGTCTTGGCCGACGCGCTGCGCGGTCGTGTCCAAGATCTCACGCAGCAATATTGTGTCCCGACCGAGTGACACGAGCGGGCTCACTCCGGTGAGCATGTCCTTCAACACTGCGGCGACCTGCCGGCTCTTGCTTGCTTCCATGTTGGCGTTCCTTTCGTTTGCTTCCGCGCGCTGGCGCTGCTGCGCCTCACTTTGCTCGGCGGCAATGGCGCGCTGGCGTTCGGCTTTCTCTTTGAAAAACAAGACAGTCGAAATCGCGCCGCCGAGAAGGATGGCGAGGAACACGGCGGCGCCTGCGGCAAAGGCCAGCTTGTGGCGCTTCAACGTCCGGCGGAAACGATAGAGGCCGCTCGGCGGGCGAGCTGCCACGGGCTCGAAGACAAGGTGGCGCCGGAGGTCTTCCGCCAAGGATGTGGCGGTGTCATAACGGCGCGAGCGATCCTTTTCGAGCGCCTTCATCACGATCCAGTCGAGGTCACCTCGCAACTGCCCGATGAGCCGGGGCGGCTCGACGTGGCGATGCCCGGCGACGGCCGTGCGCGTCGCCGCGGCCATGGTCTGCAAGGCGATCGAGGGACGCGGCGGCTCCTGCTCCCGGATGATCCGCCGCACTTCATCAAGTCCCGCGCGTTGCAAAGTCTCGGCATCGACGGGCGTGCGGCCGGTGAGCAATTCGTAGAGCAGCACGCCGAGCGAATAAATGTCGCTGCGCGTGTCGATATCCAGGCCGCTCATCTCCGCCTGCTCGGGGGACATGTAGAGCGGCGTGCCGATCATCTGCTCGAACTGCGTGAAGAGCGTGCGCTCGGTGAGCCGCGCCTGGATGGCCTTGGCCACGCCGAAGTCGATGACCTTCGGCACGGGCATGCCGTCGTGCAGGGTGACGAGGATGTTCGAGGGCTTGAGGTCGCGGTGGATGATGCCTTTCTGGTGCGCATGCTGCACGGCCTGGCAGACGGCGATGAAGAGCTGGAGCCGATCCGCGGTCGGTAGGCTGGCCTCGTCGCAGTAGTCGGTGATCTTGATTCCGCGCACCAATTCCATGACGAAATACGGCCGGCCGAAAGGCGTCGCGCCGGCGTCGAAGACCTTGGCGATGTTCGGGTGATCCATCATCGCCAGCGCCTGCCGCTCCTGCTCGAAGCGGGCGATGACCTCCTTCGTATCCATTCCCATCTTGATAATCTTCAGCGCCACACGCCGGCGCACGGGCTGTTCCTGCTCGGCCATCCAGACCACGCCGAAGCCGCCCTCGCCGATCTGCTGGAGCAGCTTGTAATGGCCGA